>NZ_JAKJSZ010000017.1:0-127783 GCF_050337535.1 Vibrio kagoshimensis | reverse complement strand
GTTATAAAGTTATAAAGTTATAAAGTTATAAAGTTATAAAGTTATAAAGTTATAAAGTTATAAAGTTATAGTGGAAGTCTCACGTGTATCCAATTTTATTCATAAAAGATCATTGGTAGCTTCAGACACTTTATCTACCGCATTATTGGTCGATTCTGATATAGACGATTCTTGATGATCTATCCAGTCGCGCAGCCTTTGCCACATTAGCCCCATCGTTTCATGCCAATAGCGCTCGGTTTGCTCTAAGTAAATCGCCTTTGGCATATATTTATTCCAAGGCTGCACAATATTTTTGTGAGCTAAGTAATTGGTTGGTGCTGGGGTTGGTTGGATTCCAGCACCATTAAATTCATAAATGGCTCTTTGCATGTGGCTAGCTGAAGTGACTAAAACAACTTTTTTATTTTGAATAAAAGCAGCCGCTTGTCGTGCTTCTTCCCCTGTGTCTTTTGCCGTTTCTAATAAAATAATATCAGGCTTAGAGACGCCTAAAGCTAAGGCTACTTTCGCCATCATTCTTGCATTACTGATTTCTAGACCACCACCGTAGCCAGATAGAATCAGTTTCGCCCCAGGGTACATACGTAAAATCCTGATCCCTTCACTCAAACGCATCAAACCTGTGCGGCTGAGTTCTGAAGTTGGTGGAATTTGATCGTCGACCACGTGACCACTTCCGAGCACCATAACGAAATCTACGGATTTGTCGGTCGGTAAAAATACAGAGTACTGCCTTTCCAGAGGCATAAGTAAGCGACTAGAGATGGGTTGGAAGGCAATAAGGAAAATACCGCAGAGTGCGGTTAACGTAATTAGACATCCAGTCTTTCGTTTTGTAGTAAACATGACTAGGGCTAAGCCTAGAAAAGCGAGAATTAACATTGCTGGTAGTGGCATCAACAAGGATGACACGACTTTTTTCAGCTCAAACATATCCGAATAGTCCGAAAAAACATCACTTAGTAGTAAAAAGAGACATCGCCTCTTTATTCCTGAAATTCCTGTGACAGAATAGCAGGCACGATAGGACATAATAACTCAAGTGACCGTGACTGAAGACCGTAATTTCGACGATATTGCCCACAAATTTGCAAAAAACATTTACGGCTCTGACAAAGGAGAGATCCGTCAGATCATCGTATGGGAAGATTTAGAGCTTGCTCTTAATGAATTTGCTGATGAGAATACTCCGCTTCACGTACTTGATGCGGGTGGTGGGCTGGCTCAAATGTCACAGAAGATAGCTGCACAAGGTCACCATGTATCATTATGTGATCTATCTTCTGAAATGCTGGCTCTTGCAAAAGAGGATATTGCAAAGGCTGGCTTGCTTGAGCAATATCGGCTGATCCATTCTCCAGTACAGAAAATCGCAGAGCATCTTGACGATAAAGTCGACTTCGTGATGTTTCATGCTGTGATGGAGTGGTTAGCAAACCCCAAAGAGGCACTTGATATTTTGCTAGATCAAGTCAAGCCCGGAGGCGTTGCTTCGATTATGTTCTATAACCACCACGGCTTGGTATTGAAAAATGTGATATGTGGCAATATTCCTCATGTACTTGATGGGATGCCACATAGGAAGCGGTTTAAGCTGCAGCCCCAGAAAGGGCTTAAGCCAGAAGATGTCTATCAATGGGTAGAAGACGCTGGTTTTGACATTCAAGGAAAATCTGGTATTCGTTCATTTAGTGATTACATAGGTAATATGGAATACATGGGCGATTATGATTTTGAAGATGTATTAGCGCTTGAAAAACAATTATGTCGACAAGAGCCATATTTATCTCTAGGACGATACATTCATGTGTGGGCGAAAAAGCCGGCATAAAGCGAAAGCAAGAATAACAAAGAATCATGCGTGACATCGAAATTAGACTGATGTCATAAGAAACGATAACAGGAACCACAATGAGTGAAATGACTCAAACTGCCGAAGAGCAGCCAATTGATGAATTGGTGGGCTGGGTCAAGCAGCATGACTTCTCATTGAATCTCTCACCAGAGCGTTTAGCCTTTTTGATTGCTATCGCTGTGTTGAGTAATGAAAGATTTGATGAAGAGTTAGGTGAAGGTGAACTGCATGATGCATTTATCATTGTCACTCGTATGTTTGAAGAAACGGGAGATGCTTCTGTATTTCGCGCGAATAACGCCATCAATGAATTGGTAAAACAAAAGCTCATTAGCCGCTTCACAAGTGAAGTGACCGATGGAGCCAGCATTTACCGACTTTCACCGCTTGCCATTGGCATTACAGATTACTACTTACGCCACCGCCAATTTTCTAAGCTAAAATTGTCGATTCAGTTGACTATGGTTGCTGACGAAATGGCGAAAGCGATAGAAGCTGCCCAAAAAGGCGGGACGCCAGCGCACTGGAAGAGAAACGTTTATGGCGTCCTTAAGTACTCTGTTGGCGAAATATTTGACCAAATAGACCTTAACCAGCGTGTTATGGATGAGCAACAGCAAACGGTTAAGCAGCAAATTGCGGATCTATTAAATAAAGATTGGCGAGAAGCTATTAATAACTGTGAGTCTTTACTTTCTGAAACTTCAGCTACGTTGAAAGAACTTCAAGATACGCTCCAAGCCGCAGGTGATGAACTCCAAACTCAAATCCTCGATATTCAAGAAGTTGTTTACGGGAATGATGAGTTAGAGTTTGTTGGTGAAACCCTATTTGGTTTACAGATGAAACTTGACCGAATCACGAGTTGGGGCCAGCAAGCAATAGATTTGTGGATTGGCTATGACCGCCATGTACACAAGTTTATTCGAACGGCGATTGACATGGATAAGAACCGTGCCTTTAGCCAGCGTTTGCGTCAATCTGTGACAGATTACTTTGATGCACCTTGGTTCTTAACGTATGCGGATGCAGAGAAATTAAGTGATCTTCGAGATGAAGCTCTGGTTTTACGTGATGACGAAGTAACCGGGCAAGCCCCACTAGACGTTGAATATGAAGAATTCGAACAAGTAAACGATCTGCTTTCTGAAAAGATTGCAGCGATGCTGAGAGTTCATAAAGAGCAGGGTGCAGCCATTGATCTTGGACTTGTACTGCGTGACTACCTCGCAGAACACCCTCGTACTCACCATTTTGATTTAGCTAGAATCGTTGTCGACCAAGCCGTGCGCTTAGGTTATTCCGAATCTGACTACCAGGCTATTCAGCCTGATTGGCAGGCAATTAACGATTTTGGTGCAAAGGTACAAGCAAATGTCATTAACAAGTACTGATGATTACATGCCAGAGAAGCTGGTAAAAGCGATAGCGAACCCATTGTTCCCTGCGTTAGACAGCATGTTGCGTGCAGGTAAGCACGTATCAAGCGAAGATTTAGACAACCATGCGTTACTTGCTGATTTTGAAGTTGAGCTTCAACAGTTTTATCAACGCTACAATACTGAACTTGTAAAAGCGCCCGAAGGTTTCTTTTACCTGCGCCCGCGTTCTACCTCATTGATTAGCCGAAGTGTGCTATCTGAATTGGATATGCTAGTAGGCAAAGTATTGTGTTTCTTATATCTAAGCCCAGAGCGTTTAGCTCATGAAGGTATTTTTACGAATCAAGAACTGTACGAAGAGTTAATGGCACTGGCTGATGAGGCAAAACTCATGAAGCTGGCGACTAACCGTGCTTCGGGTTCAGATTTAGATAAAGAAAAACTATTCGAAAAAGTTCGTACTTCATTACGCCGTTTACGTCGTATTGGTATGATCATCTCTATTGGTGAAACAGGTAAGTTCCGCATCAGTGAAGCGGTTTTCCGTTTCGGAGCGGATGTTCGAATTGGCGATGACATGAAAGAAGCTCAATTGCGTCTTATCCGTGATGGTGAAGCGGTGGTTCATACGCCTGAACCAAGCCAAGGCAGCTTATTGAATGAGCAGACCGAGCAAGATCATCAAGAAGATGAACAGCCAGACATTTTTAACGAACAACTGAATTTAGGCGAGCTGGCTGATGGCCGCGAGCAAGAAACTGCGGAAGGTGAATTATGATTGAACGCGGTAAGTATCAATCATTAACCATGATCAACTGGAACGGCTTCTTTGCGCGTACTTTTGATATTGATGGTTTAGTAACAACTCTTTCAGGCGGCAATGGCGCTGGTAAGTCGACCACAATGGCGGCATTTATTACAGCCCTTATTCCTGACCAAAGCTTACTGCACTTCCGAAATACAACGGAAGCGGGTAGCTCTCAATCATCAAGAGATAAAGGTCTTTATGGTAAGTTACAGCCTGGTGCGTGTTATGCCGCGCTAGATGTTGTTAACTCCCGTAACCAGCGCTTACTGTTTGCTGTAAAACTTCAACAAGTTGCTGGGCGAGATAAGAAAGTAGATATTAAACCATTTGTTATTCAAGGCTTACCAAGCCATGTGAAACCAACCGATGTGTTAATCGAAAACGTTTCTGATAGCCATGCTCGTGTATGCCAATTAAATGATGTGAAAGCAGCTGTGGCGCAATATGAAGGCGCTCATTTTAAAGCGTTCTCATCGATTGTTGAATACCACGCTCAGATGTTTGAATACGGTGTCGTTCCGAAGAAACTGCGTAATAGCAGTGACCGTTCTAAGTTTTATCGCTTGATCGAAGCATCTTTATACGGTGGTATCTCAAGCGCGATTACTCGTTCACTTCGTGATTACTTGTTGCCACAAAATGGTGGCGTGAAGAAAGCATTCCAAGATATGGAATCTGCACTTCGTGAAAACCGAATGACATTGGATGCAATTAAAACTACGCAAGCCGATCGTGATTTATTCAAACACTTGATTACAGAGTCTACCAATTACGTAGCAGCTGACTACATGCGCCATGCTAATGATCGCCGTAATAAGCTTGATCAAACTATGGTGCTACGTGGTGAGTTGTTTGGATCTCGTGAAACGTTAGTTGAGCAAAATAGCCTACTGAACCGTGTTCAAGAAGAACTTGAGATCTTAGTCGATCAAGAGTCTGCGCTTGAGCAGGATTACCAAGCCGCTTCCGATCATTTACAGCTTGTTCAAAATGCCCTTCGCCAACAAGAAAAAATCGCACGTTATAGCGATGATCTTGAAGAATTAAGCGAACGCTTAGAAGAGCAAATGATGGTTGTTGAAGAAGCACAAGAACGTGTTTTACTAGCTGAAGAGCAGGCGACCATTACTGAAGAAGAAGTGGATAGCTTAAAAACGCAACTTGCCGATTACCAACAAGCGCTTGATGTTCAGCAAACTCGTGCTCTTCAATATCAACAAGCTGTTCAAGCATTAGAAAAGACCAAACAGTTATTAGCTGATGAGTCGATCACGCCTGAAAGTGCGATGGCACTGGTTTCTGAGTTGAAATCTCAAGAAGAAGCTAATACCCAAACATTGCTTGCTACTAAGCACAAGCTGGATATGTCATCAGCGGCTTCTGCACAGTTCGATAAAGCGTTGGCATTAGTGAAGAGTGTTGTCGGTCATGTTGAACGACAAGATGCGTCAGTAAGTGCTAAACAAGCGATTGAAAAAGGCAGAGAGTCGAAACATATTGTTCAAAATGAACAACAATGGCGTGCTCAGCATCGTGATATGGAGCGAGATATGACTCAGCAGCGTCAAGCTCAAAGCCTAGCCGCTGAATATCAGAAGCAACATAATACTGAATTAACTGATGAGCTGATTTTCGAAGAAGAGCGTGAACGCCACTCAATGCAAATTGAGTCTTTAGAGTTTGCTCAAGAAGAATTACGCGAAGCTAAAAGTGAACAGCGTCGTGTTGAACAAGAATATACTCAGCAAATAACTAGATTAGAAGCGATAGCGCCAGCTTGGATTAATGCTAACGATGCTTTAGAAGCGTTAAGAGAACAAAGCAATGCTGAGCTAGAAGATAGCCAAGCCGTAATGACTCAAATGCAGCAAGTTCTGCAAGATGAGAAATCACAATCTATCGCGAAAGAGCAGCTAGCAAAACGTCGTTCAGAGCTTGATCAAGAAATCGAACGTTTAGCTTCACCTGGTGGTTCGAATGATCCTCGATTGAAAGGGTTAGCGGACACATTAGGTGGCGTATTACTTTCTGAAATTTATGATGACATTACCATAGGTGATGCGCCGTATTTCAGTGCAATGTATGGCCCTGCGCGTCATGCGATTGTGGTTTCAGATCTTGATGGGATCAAAGAGAAACTGGTTGATTTAGATGATTGCCCTGAGGATTTATATATCCTTGAAGGCGATGTTGATGCGTTTGATGATAGCTCATTCAATGCTGATGAACTTGAAGGTGCTGTTTGCGTTCAATTAAATGATCGTCAAATGCGTTACTCGCGTTTCCCTGAGATTCCATTGTTTGGCCGTGCTGCTCGTGAACAGCGTCTAGAACACTTACGTGAAGAACGTGATGTTGTAGTGGAAAACCACGCGAAAGCGGCATTTGACTCTCAGAAACTCCAGCGCTTATACCAAGCATATAACCTATTTGTTGCTAAGCACTTGCAGGTTGCTTTTGATGCTGACCCTGAGCAAGCTTTGGTTACTGTACGTGATAAGCGTAATCAAGTTAGCCGAGCATTAACAGACATCTCAGCTAAAGAACAACAGCAACGCAGCCAGCTAGCGCAAAGCAAGCAAGCTATCTCTACATTAGATAAATTAGCGCCAATGATTCGTATGATCGAAGATGAGACATTGGCAGAACGTTTGTCTGAACTTGAAGCTCAGCTTGAGCGTTTAGGTGAAGCGAAATCTTACTTATCCAATCATAGTAAAGCGCTAACTGCACTGGAACAGATTGTTTCAGCCCTTGACGCGGATCCAGAACAATTTGAAGCGCTAGAAGCCGAGTACAAACAAGCTGACCAAGCACTTCAAACATTGAAAGGTAAGTTGTTTGCTTTATCTGATTTGATTGAACGTCGTCATTACTTTGCTTATGAAGATTCAGTGGATCTTCTTAATAAGAGCAGTGAACTGAGTGAGCAATTAAAAGCTAAGTTGGTTAATGCTGAGCAAGCGAGAACAAAAGGTCGTGATGGCTTAAAACAAGCTCGTGATCAAATGAACCAGTACAACCAAGTATTGGCTGCACTTAAGAGTTCGCATCACGCTAAACTTGAAACCGTTCAAGAGTTTAAACAAGAGCTACAAGAATTTGGCGTGAACGCTGACGAAGGCGCTGAAGAGCGTGCAGTTCGTCGTCGTGATGAACTTCAAGAACGTCTACACACTTCACGTAGTCGTAAGAGCGGTTATGAGCGAACCATTACATCGACTGAATTGGAGATGAAAGGGTTAGCGAAACGCTTGAAGAAGGTTCAGAAGGAATACGCTGAACTTCGTACATTTGTGGTCGCTGCAAAAGCGGGCTGGTGCTCTGTTTTACGTTTAGCTCGTGAAAATGACGTTGAGCGCCGCTTACATAAACGTGAATTAGCGTACTTATCTGCGGGCGAGCTGCGCTCAATGTCGGATAAATCGCTAGGTGCACTTCGTCTTGCCGTTGCTGGTAATGATGACTTACGTGATTCTCTGAGACTATCTGAAGATAACGCGCATCCAGAACGTAAAGTATTGTTCTACATCGCGGTTTATCAGCATCTTCGTGAACGAATTCGTCAGGATATTATCCGTACCGATGATCCTGTTGAAGCGATTGAAGAGATGGAAGTCGAGCTTGCTCGTCTAACAGAAGAATTGACTCAGCGTGAAAACCGCTTAGCAATCAGTTCTGAATCTGTGGCAAGTATCATTCAGAAAACGATTCAGCGTGAGCAAAACCGCATTCGAATGCTTAACCAAGGTCTATCTAATATTTACTTTGGTCAAGTGAAAGGTGTACGTCTTAATGTGAAAATTCGCGAGAGTCACGAAGTATTGCTGGCTGGATTAGCATCGCAACAAGACCAACATAAAGACTTGTTTGAAACTTCTCGCTTTACGTTCTCAGAAGCGATGGCGAAACTTTTCCAACGTGTAAACCCACATATCGACATGGGGCAACGTTCACCTCAAGTTCTAGGTGAAGAATTACTGGATTACCGTAATTACCTAGAATTGAGTGTTGAAGTGAACCGTGGTTCTGATGGTTGGTTACAAGCTGAGTCTGGTGCACTTTCAACAGGTGAAGCGATTGGTACTGGCCAATCTATCTTGCTGATGGTTATTCAGAGCTGGGAAGAAGAGTCACGCCGACTGCGCAGTAAAGACATTGTTCCTTGCCGACTATTGTTCTTGGATGAAGCTGCGCGTTTGGATTCTAAATCAATCTCAACGTTGTTTGAGCTATGTGACAGGCTAGGAATGCAATTACTGATTGCAGCGCCTGAAAACATTAGCCCAGAGAAAGGTACAACGTATAAGTTGGTTCGTAAGGTCTTCAAAGATCACGAACATGTGCATGTGGTTGGTTTACGAGGCTTTGCTCAAAATAAACCTGCGACACCAGTACAAGAGCTTATCGAAGAGTTGTAATACCTAATAAGTATTAATAAACAAATACTGAAGCCCCTACTTGTTAGGGGCTTTTTTATGTTTGGATATTAAAGATAAAAGTCACACATACTTTGTGGGTATTATCAACGGAACGAGTTTGAGGTCACACGCACAAAACCATAATTATTGTATGGTATTAATGGTTCATCTTATTATGTAAATAATATTGTATTACTATTTTGTTTTGGCTTCATTGTGATGTCATTGTGCTAGGTGAGGTTCGATATGGTTCAAATCGTTATTGACGGGAAGTTTAGAATTGCAGAACAGGGGCAAACTGTTCTGGAAGTTGCAAAAAACTGTGGCTTAGAGATTCCATCCCTATGCGGTTTGAATAAAACGACCGATAAAGTTCCTTGTGACCTCTGCGTCGTTGAGCTTGAGAATGGTGATATACAAAGGTCATGTGAAATTGAAGTATCTAACGGTCTTAATGTCATCACTCAATCTAGCCGGTTAACAGCCCGCCGCCAAACTGCTTTGAATCGAATCATGTCTGATCATTATGCCGACTGTGAAGCTCCTTGCCAGACTGCCTGCCCTGCAGGGGTTGATATTCAATCATACCTTTATCACATCGCTCAAAATGATCACTTAAAAGCCATTGAAGTCATCAAGCAAACACTTCCTATGCCACTTTCTATTGGCCGTGTTTGCCCTGCATTTTGTGAAACGGAATGTAGAAGGAATTTAGTGGATGATTCCATCGCAATTAGGCAACTAAAACGACACGCTGCAGATATCGATTTGGCAGCACAAGAAAGCTACCAACCCTTGAAAAAAGCACCGAAAGGTAAAACAGTCGCCATTGTTGGTAGTGGACCGGGTGGGTTGACGGCGGGCTATTACCTTTCGAATGAAGGGTATGATGTTCAAATCTTTGAATCTATGCCGCAAGCTGGTGGGTGGCTGCGTTACGGTATTCCAGAATACCGCTTGCCTAAATCGATATTAAATAAAGAAATAGAGTTGATGTGCCGAAATGGTATGTCGATAGAATGCAATAAAAAGCTCGGTGTTGATTTTACATTATCGAGTTTAACGCAAGATTTTGATGCGGTTTGTTTGGCTGTTGGTGCTTCACAAGCGGTAGACATGCGATACCCAGGAAGCGACTTGAGCGGCTGTTATCTGGGAGTCGACTATCTAAAAGATTACGTGACAGAAAAACAATATGTCACGGGGAAAAAAGTCGCGGTGATTGGCGGTGGTAACACCGCAATAGATTGCGCACGTACTGCGGTTAGAGATGGTGCCGATACGACATTAATTTATCGTAGAACAAGAGATGAAATGCCTGCAGAAGATTATGAGATTGAAGAAGCAGAGCATGAAGGCGTGAAATTTCATTTTTTAACGAATCCAGTAGAGAACTTACCTGATGAAGATGGTCGAGTTTGTGAGGTTCGTTTAGAGCGAATGGAGCTTGGTCCTGCGGATGCTTCAGGTCGTCGAAGCCCTAAACCTACAGGAGAGTTCTTTGTTGAGGCGTTTGATACGGTGATCGCCGCAGTCTCACAAAAGCCAGACCTGAGTTTTATGGATAATGAAGCCATCGATATTCCATTGACCCGCTGGAATACCGCAGATGTAGATCCGCAAACTATGCACACCGGTACGGGTAATATCTTCAGTATCGGTGATTTTCGTCGTGGACCTGCAACGGCTGTCGAAGCGGTCGGAGACGGTCGTTTAGTCGCAGGAACTATTGACCGATTTTTTGATGGCGATATGGATAATATTCCGGTTAAACCATTTAATTCGCGTAAGCAAAACCAACTTAAGAAAGTGGACCCAAAGCAATACCAAGCTATTCAAAAACAAGCCCGACTTATCATGCCTGAACTTACTCCAGAGCAAAGGGCGCAAAGTTTTGATGAAGTGGAAACGGGGTTTGAAAACGCAGATGCAGTTGCAGAAGCTGCACGATGTTTAGAATGTGGGTGCCAAGCTAACACAGGATGTGATCTAAGGGATTACGCCACAGAATATAAAGCTGTTCAGGAATACCTTGCATTCAATATTGATATTCAAACTGATGAAGCTTGGCAATTAACCCGTAATCATGAATTTAAGTCTGTATCTTCAGTTCACTCATCAGAATCACTGGTTCAAAAATTTCCGGTGGATAACAGCTCCGAGTTTATTGTTTTTGATGCGAACCGCTGCATTAGCTGTGGTCAATGTATTCAAGCATGTCGTGAACAGGCAGTTCATGGCGTTCTAAGCTTCATGGATCAAGCAAACGGAAAACCTGCTAATAATCCCAAAGGCCGCCCTAATTTTGGTGTGAATATGATATTGATGGGGGATTCAAACTGCGTTCAATGTGGTTCTTGCATCCAGGTTTGCCCAACAGGTGCAATGACAGATGCACGTGATAAAGCGCAGGGTCGAACCGATAAACTGAAAGCGGTAGATACCATCTGCACCTACTGTGGTGTTGGTTGTAAACTCACCATGTATGTGGATGAGAAGACGAACAAAATTCAATATATTCGCGGCGGCGATTCTCCTGTTAATGAAGGCATGCTATGCGTTAAAGGACGGTTTGGATTTGACTTCGTTAGCAGTGATGCTCGTTTAACGTCACCATTAATTCGTAAAGATGGATGGTTACAACCGGCGAGTTGGGATGAAGCAATCACCCTTATTGCGAGTAAATTTACTTCAATCAAAGAAGGGTTTGGCAGCCAATCTCTCGCTGGTTTTTCTTCCGCAAAAACGACTAATGAAGACAACTACGCATTTCAAAAGTTTATCCGCCGTGAATTAGGGACAAATAATGTCGACCATTGCGCACGTCTTTGTCATGCATCTACAGTTACGGGGCTTGAAGCGTCATTAGGCAGCGGTGCTATGACCAATGATATCCCAAGTATCAAGCATTCAGATGTCATCTTTATCATAGGTTCAGATACCACAGCAGCACACCCTATTATTGGGTCTCATATTAAGCAGGCAGTTCGTCATCATGGAGCTCGGTTGATTGTAGCTGACCCGAAACGCATTGATATAGCCGATCACGCTGAGCTGTATATGGCGCATCGACCAGGTACAGATGTGATGCTAATTAATGGTGTGATGCAGCAGATCATCAAACATGGTTGGTATGATCAGGAATATATTGATGAACGTGTTGATGGCTTTGACACTTTGCTGCAAGAAGTGATGTCTCCGAATTACGCCTTAGACAAAGTTGAATTGGTTACCGGTGTAAAAGCCGATGATATATTTGCTATGGCGCGTTTGATTGGAACGGCGAAGCGTACCGCTGTGTACTATTCGATGGGGATAACTCAGCATACAACGGGTCATGACAATGTTCGTTCAATTGCGAACCTACAATTACTTTGCGGAAACATCGGAATTGAAGGTGGGGGGATTAACCCACTTAGAGGGCAGTCCAATGTGCAAGGTGCGTGTGATATGGGCGCATTGCCGAATAATCTCCCAGGGTATCAGAAGGTTTATAACCCATTAGTACGCAAAAAATTTGAAATGGAATGGGGCGTATCATCATTACCGGCTGAGTCCGGTTTAACGCTTACCGAGATTATAGATGCCGCTTGCGAACGAAAAGTGAAAGCACTGTATGTCATGGGGGAGAATCCGGTATTGAGTGATCCTAACCAAGCCCATGTTATTGAAGGTTTGGAAGCGCTCGATTTCTTGGTGGTACAAGATATCTTTTTAACAGAAACAGCGCAGTATGCAGATGTCGTGTTGCCTTCTTGTTCTTTCGCTGAAAAATCAGGTCACTTCACTAATACCGAACGCCGAGTGCAGCGTATTAACCCTGCTGTAAATCCACCCGGCGAAGCAAAAGAAGATTGGGTCATCATTCAATCTATCGCAAATGCTATGGGAGGGGAGTGGTCGTATTTGAGTGTGGCGGATATAACCAACGAAATAGCTAGAGTGACGCCACAATATGCAGGTCTAAGGTGGGAAAATATCACAATCAATGGTGTGCAATGGCCAAGTAATAGGAACAATCCAGATGGCACACGAATTATGCACCAAACTCAATTTACCCGCGGTAGAGGGCAAATGGAGGCGATACCTTTCCGTTATGCTGCAGAGTTACCTGATGAAGAATATCCACTTATTTTGACGACTGGGCGCGTGTTAGAGCAATTTCATACAGGGACTATGACGCGAAAAACTAAGGGGCTAGATAACTTAGCGGGACCTAAAGCAATGATCAGCGTATTTGATGCTGAAAGGTTAGAGTTATCAAATGGTCAGATGGTTAAGGTATCAACAAGACGCGGTCAGATAGAGATTGCTGCGTTTGTAACCAAGCGAATGCAGAAAGGAGTGATATTTATTCCGTTCCACTTTGTTGAATCACCGGTAAATAAGCTGACAACAACCGCAACGGATCCACATGCAAAGATTCCAGAGTTTAAAGTGGCAGCGGTTAGGGTTGAGGCATTACTGACGGAGTCTCAGGTTCTGTAGTCCAAGTTTCGAGTAACCAATGACCAAGTATCAGTATCATGGTTATTACATTTGGCTGTTTTACTACTTTGATAGATAAAATTAAACCGCATATCTGCCTGACTATTTCTAGTTCAAAGTGAATATGCGGCTTATTTATATTTTAGCTAACCTAGTTTTTTGTGATCTATGTACTCGGCTTACTATGCGAGTCGATTAACTACGAGATCCAGCTAGCTATGAGCCCCGAACTGTTTGGCCGCGTATGCAACGCGCTCCGTTGGTTTTGGGTAGTCGGCTGGCATTCCAAGGCCTTCAATATGCTGAAGCCTTGGTAGTAAACCAGCACCATTAGCGATCTGAATAGCAAGGCCTGGACGAGCATTGAGTTCAAGCACCATCGGTCCTTCTTCTTGGTCAAGCACCATGTCGGTACCCATATAACCAAGACCAGTCATTTCCCATGCACTAGAAGCTAATACCAGTAATTTCTCCCAGTGAGGAACCTGCAGCGTCATCAGCTCTTTTCCAGTGTCTGGGTGTTGGGTAATTGGTTGATCAAACTGTACTGCTCGTACCGCTTTGCCTGTGGCTATATCAATACCCACACCAACTGCACCTTGGTGTAAATTCGCTTTGCCATCAGAGGCGGCAGTTGATAGGCGCATCATCGCCATTACTGGGTAGCCTTTGAACACAATGATGCGAACATCCGGAACACCTTCAAAGCTGAAGCCTTCGAAGCAGCTGTCAAACTTAATCAAGTTCTCTACTACGGCTACATCGTTTTTACCACCAAGTGAGAAAAGCCCTGCCAACGCATTACTAATATGGCGCTCAACATCTTCCTCGTTGATTGTAGAACCTGATGGTTTTGTATAAACGCCATCTTTGTGAGAAACCACAACAAGAATGCCTTTACCACCACTTCCTTGTGCGGGCTTGATTACAAACCCAGGCCAGTCTTTTACCATCTTGTGAATCTTTTTGACTTCAGCTTGATGGCTAATTACACCGATAAGTTTAGGTACTGTTGCACCAGCTTGTTCAG
Organism: Vibrio kagoshimensis; assembly: GCF_050337535.1. Lineage (NCBI taxonomy): Bacteria > Pseudomonadati > Pseudomonadota > Gammaproteobacteria > Vibrionales > Vibrionaceae > Vibrio > Vibrio kagoshimensis. Next base: position 113,796 of record NZ_JAKJSZ010000017.1, on the reverse strand, counting down.
CAATAATTTTTGTTTTTAGCTTATCATCCACTAATGGGTATTTTGAGCGGTCATTATAACGACCGATATAGCTATGGTTTCGCTTATTCATGCCCATGATGCCTTTATCACTGAGCTTGAATGGAGAGGTCAGTTGATTAAACATACCTTAATCCTCCGCTAGTGGCTTAAAGCGACGAAGCTCAGTCAAACGGTAACCAGTGTAGTTACCAAGTAGCAAAATAGTGGCAAGAATAACAAGCTGTAGACCAATGAAGTTAAACGTTAGGTGTTGAATAAATGGATTAGTCATACCTAAGTAAACCAATATGGCAGTGAATAGAGAGCCACCACCTTGTAGCATTACTTCTTTCGCACCTTCTTCTTCCCAAAGGATCGACATACGTTCCACAGTCCAAGATAGGATAATCATTGGGAAGAAAGTAATCGATAGACCTTCAGTTAAGCCAATCTTGAATGCAACAACAGTAAAGACCGAAATGATCATTATGACGGTAATTATCACCGCCGATATTCGGGCAACTAAAAGCAGGTTGAGCTTCGAAAGGTAGCTTCGAATAATAAGACCCGTACCAACAATCAACAAGAAACCAACAATACCGGTAATCAATTGTGTTTGAACAAAGGCAACCGCAATCAAAACTGGCATGAATGTACCAGAAGTTTTTAGCCCRATAATCACACGTAAAAATACAACGATGAATGCACCAATCGGGATAAGCATGATGGTCTTAAACATCGCTTGCTCTTCAAGAGGCAAACTATGGATAGAAAGGTTGAGTAGTTGATCTGCCGATACTTTACTGTTGGTCGCTGCTGAAGGAGATATCTCTTGAGCGATCATTGAGAAATGCACTTTACTGTTTTGTCCACCGACAACATCAAGTAGAGATACATTGGATTCATCCCAAATCAATAAGTTTGGCTGTGTTTGGTGCTGACTAGACTCAGGAGAAAATAGAACCCACTGTTCTTTGTCCCAAATTTGAATCATATGCTGGATAGACTGACGTCGACGTCCATCCTCTAATTCAATAACACCGACAAGCTTGTTGTGTACGTTCGCGTAAGACAGCAGCTTATGTGTCGCATTTACCTTACTCATGTTGTTCAGCAGTAAAGCCGAATTTTGGCTGTCAGGATCATTCAGTGTTTTGATTAATTCACGAGTAAAGGTGAAGTTGTCAGCAGAGCGCTGAGTTGCGCGATCGATTAAAGCAAGTGCTGCCGCTTCTTCAGGACCATTAAATGATGGTGGTGTAATTTCACCTTCAGGTGGAATGTCCGTAATTTTAGCTTGGTCATCTACAAGAAACTGTGTTTTGTAATAGATTGTTTGAGGACCTTCAGCGTGACGAATTGACCATTCAGCACGCCTGCCAGAATCCGTATTAACGTAAGAAATTCCGTAGCCAGGAGAAGATGCGGATTCACCGATCAGGGTGTAATTAGTTTGAGTGTGAGGTGCAGCTAAAGATACCTTAGCTTCTTTACCAGTAGCATTAAATTCGACTCTGGCTTCAACATCCCAAACTTGTCGGGTTTCTCCAGGAGTCCAAGGCACACCATAAGTTGTGTGTCTAAAAATACTCAATGCGATACCTGCCACCAATAGCAGAACGATCGAGATATAAAAAGGAATTCTTGACGTCATAACTAATCCTATTGTTTTTATTTATCTTCCATTTGAACGTACTTTTTACTTACATCAACAAGCGCTATGTCTTTGATAAATTCGCGCCCTAGTAGTACAGGGTGACTCATTTGAGAGCGATCTGCCAATGTAAACTGTGCTTTTTCATGGATTTTTCCAACTTTAACCCATAATTCTATCACAGCTCTACGTTCTGTTTGATCACTGGTTGATTGGCGTATTTTTACATATCTAACAACAGGTGCTTGTATCCATTTTTGCTCAGCTTCTGGAAGGGATGAGTCAGAAAGGTGAAACTTAACCCAATCTTTGCCATTTCTCTCAAATTCTTCAACGTCTATAGCATTAAGGGATGAGGTGGTTGCTCCAGTATCGACACGGGCATCAAATCTTTGGTTGATGGAATCTATGGTGACTTTTTCTATTGCGCCTAGAATTGTAGGCTGTTCAGTTGTAAAAACAGTGGTAGTAGGTACTACGATAGGGGCGGGTTCCTCTTCGATTATTTCGGCAGCTTCTTTTTCCACTGAGGATAGGTGACTATCCATTTGGTTAGATAAATATAAAACTTCAGTTTCTAAGCTTTCAATGTAGTCGCTTTGGTTACTGATTTGGAGTTCAAGGTTTTGGACTTTTGTTGCGATATTCGTTTCAGATTGCTGAATTGCTTCCATGGTTTGTTGGTGGTATTGAGCCCCGTTTGTGAGAGAACACCCTGAGAGCAGGCCAATCACCAAAACTGGCGACAATCGCTTATACATATAAAAACCTTTGTGAATAATAAAATAGTCGTGACTATCCAAGAGTTTAGCTGACAAAAAAGGATGCGTGAAGCATCCTTATGTTAGCGTCCTGTCATATTGGACTGTTGGAGTAAATTTCAGGCAAATTATGGTTCATTTTTCTGAAATCAACTGACTTTGATGTCACAAAACTAAGGTTTTGTTGCTACGAGAATAGCTCTACGTGGAGCAGGGTGACCTTCCACTGTTTTAGAAGGGTCATTTGGGTCTAGGTAATCAGGTAACGAATTGTGTGTCATCCATTCTGTTGAACGCTGCTCACCCGTTGTCGTGACATTTTCATCGACGATTTTAACATCCACAAATCCGACTTGCTCTAACCATCGTTTTAATGCGCGAGCTGAAGGGAAGAAGTAGACGTTTCTCATCTGAGCGTAACGGTCCATAGGCACTAGAACCGTGTTTTCGTCCCCTTCAATAACTAATGTTTCTAGTAGTAGTTCACCACCTGATACTAACTGATCTTTCAGTTGAATGAGGTGATCAAGAGGAGAACGACGGTGGTATAGTACGCCCATACTAAATACAGTGTCATAAGCTTCAAGCTTGGGTAGCTGTTCAATACCTAAAGGTAAAAGGTGAGCTCGTTGATCATCGCCCATTAGTTTTCGAATAGCTTCAAACTGTACTAAGAATAGGTGAGAAGGGTCGATACCAACACACAGGCGAGCGCCTTCGCCAAGCATTCTCCACATGTGGTAACCGTTACCACAGCCTACATCGAGGATTGAACGGTTTTTTAATGGTGAAAGGTGAGGGAGTACGCGGTCCCATTTCCAATCACTTCGCCATTCAGTATCAATATGAATGTCATGGACGGTATATGGACCTTTGCGCCACGGGTGAAAAGTTTTGAGTAAACTTTCAAGTTTCTTAGCTTCACCTTGAACAATTGGTGTTGTATTTGAAAGCGTCACCGAGTCTTTAAGCTCAATATTATCGGCTTTACCCGTTGGGATTTTATTCAGTGCTCGTAGCCAACGGTCAAAATCACCATGTTCTGCATTTTGCCAATCCGTAAGCTGCTGAGGAAGAACATTAAGCCAAGGTTGCAGGCGAGTGTCTTGGGCAATAAGTTGATAAAAATTAGCAAAATTGAACATGAGATATCTTAACTGTTAGTGAAAATTAATGGGGAGCGAGTGGGTATATTTACTTTATTTGGTGGCGAACATTATTTAATAGCGAACATCGAACCAAAGTTAAAGCATTGGAACCACACTTCATTACTAGAGAATCCAATCTTATCAAAACGTTCTCTATGTACAGGGATGGAGTCAGGGCGCATTACATTTTCAATAGCACTACGCTTTTGGCTGACTTCTAGCTCGCTGTATCCGTTTGCTCGTTTGAAATCGTGGTGTAAATCGATAAGTAGTTCGTTTGCGTTATCATCTTCAAACACATACTTTTCCGAAAGGATCAAAATGCCGCCAGGGCGCAACCCGGCATGAATCTTTTCAAGCAGAGCATAGCGATCTTCTGGTGACAAAAATTGAAGTGTGAAGTTCAGTACAACAATGGAAGCATCTTTAATTTCGACTTCACGAATATCGGCTTCGATGACTTCTACAGGTGTATCGCTGCGGTAAGCATTTACGTGTAATTTACAGCGTTCAACCATGGCTTCAGAATTATCTACTGCGAAGATAGTGCAGCCTTCTTGCTGAATATGGCGGCGCATGGATAGCGTAGCAGCGCCAAGAGAACAACCTAGATCATAGATGTTTGAATGCGGTTTGACAAAGCGTTCAGCCAACATGCCAATAGCAGAAATGATATTGCTATAACCAGGTACAGACCGTTGGATCATATCCGGAAAAACTTCCGCTACTCGTGCATCAAAGGTGAAATCACCGATTTTATCAATAGGTGCAGAGAAGATATTGTCTGTATTACTCATCGTATACTCTCGAAGCTGTCAGCAATTGGGTAAGTTAAAAACCTACTCAATAAAAGGGGGCGCATTTTACGTAATAAACAGGCTTATGTCACGAAAACTCAAAACATCGATAGTTGATTATCACCTTTAATAGCAGGGAAGCTTGGTAAATCAGGTAAAATCAATGTCTGCTGCAGTTCTTTATAGATAGCCAAAGCCAGTTCAGGCGCATGGTTATTATCTGGCGTATGGATCATCACATAGGGCTGTTTATTTGCTTTAATCCATTCTGGAACTTTCTTTAGCCAAGGTCTAAAAAACTCTATGTTGGTAGCTTGGTTTGGGTGCCCTATAAATCGAATCATCGGGTTATTGGCGGTCGCAATTGCATGAACAGGAACACGCGGCTTTTTCTGATGCGCATCGATTACCGCTTCTGTGGTTGGTGGTGCGGAGAAAACAGGACGGCTATCCATAATGATGCGATTGATCCCTTCTTCTATTAGCCAATGATTGAAACGTTTTTCGGCATCGCCTTTATCAAAGAAGCCAAGGTGACGAACTTCAACGCCGAGCTGCATGTCTTTTGGAAACAAGGTACAAAACTTTTGCAGGGCAGGGAGCATGCTGGGTTCGAAGCTATGGGGTAATTGAATCGTCCACTGACCAATGCGCCTATGCAGTGGCGACATAGTGAGCAGAAATTCTTTGAGTTCGGCTTGGCAATGTTTTAAGTGCTGCTGGTGGGTGATGAACTTAGGTAGCTTAAACGTAAATCTGAAATCATCATGACTTGCTGCTTTCCAATTGTTGACCGTTGAGGCGCTGGGAGTCGCATAAAAAGTCGTGTTGCCTTCAACGGTATGAAAAACTTGGGTGTATTTTTCCAAGCGTTCAGCCGGTTTCGTTCCCTTACCATAGAACTGACTTTGCCACTCAGAATGAGACCACATAGTTAATCCAAGTCTTAAAGGTAAAGTTTCCATCGTCATTACACTGTTAATCATCACGTCACTAGTCATTACAAAAGTTTTTAAGTTGAAACGAAAAACTACTGTACGAGAGTTTTGCTGATTAAGGTACTTTCAAGATATAATTAACGCAATTTTTTTGGTTTTGATGAATCTTTGTGCATTTGATGTGCTAAAAAGCAGCAAAGCCAGATAAAACACAATAAATTCGATTGCGGAAGGTCGATTTTAAACGAGTTTCCGCGTATAAATGATCCTTTGCTCTGTTGAGTGGATATACCACCAACAGCTTGGAAATTAGTAAATTATTAAGAGATTGGGAAATTCATTATGCGTACCCATTACTGTGGTAACCTGAACAAGTCCCTGGCGGGACAAACTGTAGAATTGTGCGGCTGGGTAAACCGTCGCCGTGATTTAGGCGGTCTTATCTTTATCGATATGCGAGATCGTGAAGGCGTCGTTCAGGTTGTTGTCGATCCAGATATGAAAGATATCTTCCCGATCGCTAACCAACTGCGTAATGAATTCTGTATCAAGTTTACTGGTGAAGTACGCGTTCGTCCTGACAGCCAAGTAAATAAAGACATGGCTACTGGTGAAGTAGAGCTTTACGCAACTGGTCTAGAGATCATTAACCGTTCAGAAGCGCTTCCACTAGACTTCAACCAAACGAACTCTGAAGAGCAGCGTCTTAAGTACCGTTACATCGATCTTCGTCGTCCAGAAATGAGCGATCGTATCAAGCTTCGTGCTCGTGCTTCTAGCTTCGTTCGTCGTTTCTTAGACGAGAACCTATTCCTAGATATTGAAACACCAGTACTAACTAAAGCGACGCCAGAAGGCGCTCGTGATTATCTAGTACCAAGCCGTGTTCATAAAGGTAGCTTCTACGCACTTCCTCAATCTCCTCAGCTATTTAAGCAACTGCTGATGATGTCTGGTTTTGACCGTTACTACCAAATCGTTAAATGTTTCCGTGATGAAGATTTACGTGCTGACCGTCAGCCTGAATTTACTCAGATCGATATCGAAACATCGTTCATGTCTTCTCAAGAAGTACGTAACATCACTGAAAAACTTGTTCACGATATGTGGAAAGAGCTTCTAGATGTTGAACTTGGTCAATTCCCAGTAATGCCATTTTCTGAAGCGATTCGTCGTTTCGGTTCTGATAAGCCAGATCTACGTAACCCACTAGAACTAGTAGACGTTGCTGACTTACTGAAAGATGTTGAGTTCAAAGTATTCTCTGTTCCAGCTAACGACGAAAAAGGTCGCGTAGCGGTTATTCGCGTACCAGGCGGTGCTAAGCTAACGCGTAAGCAAATCGACGGTTACGCTGAGCATGTAGGTATCTACGGCGCGAAAGGTCTTGCTTGGATGAAGGTTAACGACCGTGCTGCTGGCATGGAAGGCATTCAATCTCCAGTTGCTAAGTTCCTAAACGAAGATGTAATCAACGGTCTTCTTGAGCGTACCGAAGCCGAATCTGGTGATATCATTCTGTTCGGCGCAGACAAAGCAAGCATCGTTGCAGAAGCAATGGGTGCACTTCGTATCAAGCTAGGTGATGACTTAGAGCTAACAGATAAGAAAGCGTGGGCTCCTCTTTGGGTTATTGATTTCCCAATGTTTGAAGAAGATGGCGAAGGTAACCTTCACGCAATGCACCACCCATTCACATCTCCACTTGGTGTGAATGCGGAAGAGCTAAAAGCGAACCCAGCAGCAGCTAACTCTGATGCATACGATATGGTAATCAACGGCTACGAAGTTGGCGGTGGTTCTGTTCGTATTCACAACGCAGAAATGCAAACGGCTGTATTCGGTATTTTAGGTATCGAAGCGCAAGAGCAACAAGAGAAGTTCGGCTTCCTACTAGATGCTCTTCAGTACGGTACTCCACCACACGCGGGTCTAGCATTCGGTCTTGACCGTCTAGCAATGCTTCTTTGTGGTACAGAGAACATCCGTGACGTTATCGCATTCCCGAAAACAACAGCTGCAGCGTGTCTGTTAACAGACGCGCCAAGCCTAGCTAACCCAGCATCACTGGAAGAGTTAGCGATCGCTGTTAAATTGGCGAAGAAAGAAGACTAATCAAACGATTAAGCGAAACTGAAGCTGTGGGCTTTAATTGAGCTTTTAGTTGTCGGTTGAACTTTGAATTTTCGTTAGAACTTTAGTGTTCAAAAGAACAATGAAATGCCCGTTAATTTAACGGGCATTTTTTTTGCCTTTAGATATACTAAGCCCTCTATTAAAAGCATGTATAAATAATCAGTATTATATTGTTATGTCTATTATCTTAGGGATTGACCCTGGCTCTCGCATTACTGGCTATGGAGTAATCCGTCAAAATGGTCGCCACCTACATTATTTAGGAAGTGGCTGTATTCGTACCTCTGAAAAAGAGCTTCCTGGTCGACTCAAGCAGATCTATGCCGGGGTGAGTGAAATCATTACTCAGTTTCAACCTGACGTATTCGCTATTGAGCAAGTGTTTATGGCTAAGAATGCTGATTCAGCTTTGAAGCTGGGGCAAGCGCGAGGTAGTGCAATTGTAGCGGCTGTAAATGCCGATTTACCTGTACATGAATATGCAGCGCGATTAATCAAACAAGCAGTAACAGGAAACGGTGGTGCGGATAAGTTGATGGTTCAAAATATGGTGATGAGTATGCTTAAACTCCCGGCAAGACCTCAAGCTGATGCGGCTGATGCTCTCGGTGTTGCCATTACTCATGCCAATACCAACAAAACCTTGATAGCATTGGCTGGTAAAGCTACAGGGGCTCGTAAAGGGCGATATAAATAGTTAGCAATGCTTTACTTAAATTTTCTATTATTTCTGCAAATTGTCATTAATAGACTAACTCCAAGTTTTATGCTTTAACTGGCTATCCATCCAGTTATTTATTATCATCTGAAATCTCTTAATTTATCTCTCCAAAGGAACACCTTGTGATTGGACGCCTTCGCGGAACACTTATTGAAAAACAACCACCTGAACTATTGATTGAAGTAAGTGGCGTTGGCTATGAAGTCCAAATGCCGATGAGTTGTTTTTATGAACTGCCAGAAGTGGGTGAAGAAGCGATTATCTATACTCATTTTGTGGTTCGTGAAGATGCACAGCTACTTTATGGCTTTAATACTGTCAAAGAGCGTGCACTATTTCGTGAAGTAATAAAAGCCAATGGGGTTGGTCCTAAGCTTGGGTTAGGTATTTTATCAGGTATGACTGCTAGCCAATTTGTGCAAAGTGTCGAGCGTGAAGATATCTCTACGCTGGTGAAACTGCCGGGTGTGGGTAAAAAGACTGCCGAGCGTTTGGTTGTTGAAATGAAAGATCGCCTGAAAGGCTGGGGTGCTGGTGATTTATTTACGCCAGCGACAGACGCTGCTCCCATCGACTCAATGGCTAGTGTTTCTCATAATGCTGAAGATGAAGCTGTGAGTGCACTGTTAGCGTTAGGCTATAAACCAACAATTGCTTCAAAAGTTATCTCACAGATTGCTAAGGAAGGCATGACAAGTGAGCAGTTGATTCGAGATGCGCTTAAGTCAATGGTTTAGTAATTAGACCGCTAATACCACTGATAAACGAATGTAAGGTTCCAAATAATTATGATTGAAGCTGATCGCCTAATCGCTCCTGATAATCCAGTCTTTAAAGATGAAGACGTTATTGATCGTGCTATCAGACCAAAAGCACTTGCTGATTACCGAGGGCAAGATCACGTACGTGACCAAATGGAAATCTTTATCAAAGCAGCGCAGTTGCGTAATGAAGCATTGGATCACTTACTAATTTTTGGTCCTCCAGGCTTGGGCAAAACGACTTTAGCTAACATTGTTGCTAATGAAATGGATGTGAATATTCGTACGACTTCTGGTCCGGTCTTAGAGAAAGCGGGTGATTTAGCTGCGTTGTTGACTAACCTTGAAGAAAATGACGTGTTATTCATTGATGAAATTCATCGACTAAGCCCTGTCGTAGAAGAGGTGCTTTACCCAGCAATGGAAGATTACCAATTAGATATCATGATTGGTGAAGGTCCGGCGGCACGCTCAATCAAGATAGATTTACCCCCATTCACTTTAATTGGTGCAACAACTCGTGCTGGTTCTCTAACCTCACCATTAAGAGACCGATTTGGGATCACGCAGCGTTTAGAGTATTACAAAATCCCGGATCTACAGCATATTGTTCAACGCAGCGCTGATTGCTTAAATTTATCAATGGAATCGGAAGGCGCCTTAGAAATAGCAAGAAGAGCGCGTGGTACGCCACGAATTGCTAACCGACTACTAAGACGTGTGCGTGATTATGCAGAAGTAAAAGGTGATGGGCATATTTGCCCTGACGTGGCAGATAAGGCGTTAAATATGCTAGATGTCGATGCTAAAGGTTTCGACTATATGGATAGAAAACTATTGCTAGCGATCATGGAAAAATTTGGTGGTGGTCCTGTTGGCTTAGATAATATGGCTGCGGCGATTGGGGAAGAGAAAGATACGATTGAAGATGTGTTAGAGCCATATTTGATTCAGCAGGGATATTTGCAGCGAACCCCTCGAGGTCGAATTGCGACAGATCGAGCGTACCTTCATTTTGGTATTGAAAAGGATTAACCTCCTTAAATATTTCATGCGCACTGTTTTTTTATATGCATGATAGTTTATTAGCCTAGTTGAATATCAACTAGGCTTTTTTGTTTTACCGACAAAAAATTTGAAACAAATAGCGAAGAAGGTAAGTGATCATTAATGAAAACATAGATTGATGATTTTTGTGTGGGTCATTAAATTGCAACAAAAAATAACAAGCAATGTTAACCCTTTGGGGGTATAGGTAATAATTGTGTTACTAGGGTGCCGTAATTTTGTCACGTGTATTGTCGGTTATTATTAATAAAGTCAGCATTGCTGTGATTTTAATCATAATTGCACAAAAATACCTCTAACTGGCGACTAGAAACTTGACTCAAATCAACGCAAGAAGCCCCTATAAATCTTTTGAAACATACTGATTTTACCAGTAATATTAGCCGCAGCTATATTAGCTAGTGCTTAACAATAATCTAACTATAACGGTACATTTTTGCTACAAATTACTCAGCGTTAATAACAAGTGATCTTGTTGGTTAACAGTGACGTTTTGCAGTAAAGAATCACAAAAGTGTCAATCAGCCGACACAAAGGAGCTACCATGATTGATGTTGTTGATCTATCGCGATTGCAGTTTGCATTTACAGCGATGTATCACTTCTTATTCGTTCCATTGACTTTAGGTATGGCGTTCTTACTAGCCATCATGGAGTCTATCTATGTAATGACAGGCAAACAAATTTACAAGGACATGACTAAGTTCTGGGGTAAATTGTTTGGTATAAACTTCGCTCTAGGTGTGGCTACAGGCCTGACTATGGAGTTTCAGTTTGGTACTAACTGGTCTTACTACTCTCACTATGTTGGCGACATCTTTGGTGCCCCGCTGGCTATTGAAGCGCTTGTTGCATTCTTCCTTGAATCTACCTTTGTTGGTCTTTTCTTTTTTGGTTGGGACAGATTGTCTAAGCGTCAGCACTTGGTGGTAACTTGGTTAGTAGCACTTGGCTCTAACTTTTCAGCATTGTGGATTCTTGTCGCAAACGGATGGATGCAAAACCCTGTTGGCGCTGAATTTAACTTCGAAACCATGCGTATGGAAATGGTGAGCTTTGCTGAAGTTGTTCTAAACCCAGTAGCTCAAGTGAAGTTTGTTCATACTGTTGCATCAGGTTATACAACAGGTGCGATGTTCATTCTTGGTATCAGCTCATACTACATTCTTAAAGGTCGTGACCTTGCTTTTGCTCGTCGTTCATTCGCAATTGCCGCTTCGTTCGGTATGGCTGCTATATTGTCAGTTATCGTATTGGGTGATGAATCTGGTTACGAGCTTGGTGAAGTTCAGAAAGTGAAGCTAGCAGCGATTGAAGCTGAGTGGCACACAGAAGAAGCACCTGCCGCATTTACTGTGTTTGGTATTCCAAACCAAGAGACAATGCATACTGATTACGCGCTAAAAATCCCTTATGTAATGGGCATTATCGCGACTCGTTCTTTTGATAAAGAAGTAACGGGCTTACGTGACCTACGTGATGATCACGTAGACCGTATCCGTACTGGTATGTACGCATATGAACTTCTTGAAAAATTACGTGCAGGCGACCGTTCTGAAGAGAACAAAGCCGCATTTGATGAAGTAAAAGGTGACCTTGGTTACGGCTTACTTCTGAAGCGTTATACAGACGAAGTTGTTGATGCAACTGAAGATCAAATTCAAATGGCTGCGGATGATTCAATTCCGACTGTATGGCCGTTATTCTGGTCATTCCGCCTAATGGTAGCCTGTGGTTTCATTATGCTGTTCGTATTCGGTGCTGCGTTTATTCAAACGTGTCGTCAGAAAATTGAACAGAAGAAATGGGTTCTTAAAGCTGCATTATTCTCAATTCCACTTCCTTGGATTGCAATTGAAGCAGGTTGGTTCGTTGCTGAGTTCGGTCGTCAGCCATGGGCTGTTGGTGAAATTCTACCTGTTAATGTGGCAGCGTCAGCGCTTACGATTGAACAGCTGTGGACGTCTTTATTTGCAATTCTTGCACTGTACACAGTGTTCTTAATTGCTGAAGTTTATCTAATGCTGAAATTCGCACGTAAAGGTCCAAGCAGTTTAAAAACAGGCCGTTACCACTTTGAACAAGAAGCAAGCTCTGTCGAAGACAAAGTAAGCCGTCAAGTCGAAGTATAAGTGAGGGAATAACAAATGTTTGATTACGAAATCTTACGACTTATTTGGTGGGTTCTGATCGGTGTATTACTGGTTGGTTTCGCTGTAACTGATGGCTTTGACATGGGCGTAGGCGCGCTTGTTCCCGTTATCGGTAAAAACGACACTGAACGCCGTGTAATGATCAACACAATCGCTCCACACTGGGACGGTAACCAAGTTTGGTTAATTACAGCTGGTGGCGCACTCTTTGCTGCGTGGCCATTGGTTTATGCGACATCTTTCTCAGGCTTTTATCTAGCAATGTACGTTGCTCTTGCCGCTCTTTGGCTTCGTCCTCTTGGGCTCGATTACCGTTCGAAAATCGAAGACCCAAAATGGCGTAGCTTGTGGGATGGTGCAATTTGCTTTAGTGGTACAGTTCCACCAATCATTTTTGGTGTAGCATTTGGTAACCTATTACAAGGTGTACCATTTGATCTGAATGATCTACTTATGTCTAAATACCATGGTTCATTCTTTGGTTTGCTAAACCCGTTTGCTCTGCTTTGTGGTGTTCTAAGTTTAACGCTGTTTATTTTGCAAGGTGCAACTTGGCTGCAAATGAAAACGACTGACGATGTTAAAGCCCGCTCTCGTACTATTGCACAGGTTGCCGGCATTATTATTGCTGCATTGTTTGCTGTTGGTGGTGTTTGGGTTCAATCAATTGAAGGTTATGTGATTACAAGCACTATAGATACTATGGCTGCATCTAATCCACTAAACAAAGAAGTTGCTCGTGAAATGGGTGCTTGGATGGCAAACTTTGAAGCTTACCCTGCACTATGGGCCGCGCCAATCTTAGGCGTTGCGATGCCTGTGCTTGCTGCGATAGCTTCTCGTTTTAACCGTGGTGGATTTGCATTCTTGTTCTCAAGCCTTACAAATGCTGGCGTTATTTTAACGGCTGGTTTTGCAATGTTCCCATTTGTAATGCCTTCAAGCCTGAACCCAAACCATAGTTTGACTATGTGGGATTCAACTGCAAGTGAATTAAGCTTGAACTTGATGACTGCTGTGGCTTTCGTAATGGTGCCGGTGATCTTGGGCTATACGACATGGACATACTACAAAATGTTTGGTCGCTTAGATAAGAAACACATCGAAGATAACGACGTTTCAGCTTACTAAGCCGAAAGTTTAAATTACTTAGGAGAACGTTTATGTGGTATTTCGCATGGATTTTGGGTGTACTGCTAGCATGTGCATTCGGCATCATTAATGCTCTTTGGTTAGAGCATTCAGAAATGATGGATAAAGACAGTGAGTAGCAACACTGGGCAAGTGACTAAGATTAACGGCATAGTAAATAAGCTACATAAGCCTATGGATAAAACCCTATTAAGAGTTTTATCCTTGGTGCTTGGCTTTTTACATGTAGGTTTAGTCATGTGGGAACCTGAGGCTTATGCTAATAGCATTGGCGGTTTTAACGCTATTATTGGTCCTTTATTTATTTGGGCTGTATGCTCGAGCATGGTTTATGGCATCGGTTTTAAGCCAAGAGCTTGGTTCTGGCAGGTTTGGTTTAGCCCATACTTCTCGCTTGCAATATTGCTTTACCTAACAGTACAAAGAATGTCATAAATCTAACTGTTCGGTTTTTGCTCAAAAAAAGGTCATCTAATTCAGATGACCTTTTTTTTACCACGCAAATCAAAAAATTACTTCCATCGAACTAGCAAAGCCAACGACTTGAGTTATAGTGATACCTTTATTAGTTTCTATAGCATGGTATAAATTTGCAGGGCTTATCTAAACCTTTCACGTGGCCAATCACTATTTATTATGAAGACACTGATGCTGGTGGAGTGGTTTATCACTCGAACTACCTTAAGTTCTTTGAAAGAGCTCGAACTGAGCTACTGCGATCTATTGGTGTTCATCAGCAAGTTTTATTAGAACAAAGTATAGGTTTTGTTGTCCGACACATGGATATTGATTTTATCCAGGGTGCGCGTCTTGATGATTCATTAAAAGTGACCACAACTATTGCAGAGTTGAAACGAGCTTCACTTACATTCTGTCAGGAAATCGTAAATCCTGATGGCAAAGTATTGTGTAAAGCAATGGTTAAGGTAGCATGTATCGATAATCAAAAAATGAAACCCAAAGCTATACCAACCTTTATTCTTTCGGAGTTAAACAACAGTGACAGCTGATATTTCAATTTTAGATCTTATCCTTGATGCAAGCTTATTGGTTAAGCTCGTTATGCTTACCCTGATGGGAATGTCAGTGGCGTCATGGGCAATGATCATCAAAAGAAGCAAGGTTTTATCTCAAGCATCTAAACAGACAGATGTGTTTGAAGATAAATTTTGGTCTGGTGTTGATCTGGCAAAGCTATACCAAGAAAGTAATAAACGGAAAGATGAGCTATCCGGTACAGAGGAGATCTTCTACGCAGGATTCACTGAATTTGCTCGTCTTCGCAAATCAAATGCGGCTTCTCCTGATTTCATTATGGAAGGAACTGGACGCGCAATGCGTGTTGCAGTAGCACGTGAAGTAGATGAATTGGAAACAAATTTACCTTTCTTAGCAACAGTTGGTTCTATTAGTCCATACATTGGTTTATTTGGTACAGTTTGGGGGATCATGCATTCCTTCATTGCTCTTGGGCAAGTAAAACAAGCAACGCTAGCGATGGTCGCTCCTGGCATCGCAGAAGCTTTGATTGCAACTGCAATGGGTCTATTTGCCGCAATTCCAGCAGTAATGGCTTATAACCGATTCAGTAGTAGTGTTGGTAAGTTGGAACACAACTACGCAACTTTCTCTGAAGAATTTCATAGCATCCTTCACCGCCAAGCTATGGCCGGTAGGGAATAAAAATGGCGGGATACCAACCAAAAAAACGCAAAATGACAGCTGAGATTAACGTTGTACCTTACATCGACGTTATGCTCGTTTTGCTTATCATTTTTATGGTGACCTCTCCATTCGTTACTCAGGGTGTAGATGTTGAGCTTCCTGAGGCTTCAACCGCTCAATCTGCTAGTGAAATGATGGGAGATGAAAGTGATGGGAATTCAAGTTTCATTATTGTTGAAGTCGACAAAGAGGGGCTATTAGGTCTCAGTGTTAATGATGAAGACGTTCAACGTGGTTTATCACTTGAAGACATCATTGTTCGAGTAAAAGCTGAGCTGAGTATTAATCCTAACTCTCCAGTAGCAGTGGGTGGCGATATTTCAACACCTTACGGCGAGGTCGTCCTTCTTCTTGATGAACTAAGCCGCGCAGGTGTCCCTAAAGTGGGTCTTCTAACGGATATAAAGGAATAGCTCCGTAGCATTCATGAAAGTTAATAATAAAAATAAAGCGAGCAGCTATAGTAAGCCATTAGTGGTCTCGTTGAGTTTACACTCCGTGCTCGTTGCAGCTTTAATATTCGGAGCTGATTTTAATTCATCTGAACCAAAACCTAGTGGTCAAATGGTTCAGGCGGTAGTTATTGATCCTCAATTAGTGCGTCAGCAAGCGAATCAAATTCGTCAGCAAAGAGAAGAGGCGAGCAAGAAAGAACAGGAACGCTTAGATAAGCTGCGCAGAGAAAGTGAAAGATTAGAACGTAATCGAAAAGCTGAAGAAGAAAACATACGCAAGCTAAAGGAAAAGCAGGTTAAAGAAGCTAAAGCAGCAAGAGAAGCTGAGAAAATCCGCGTAGAGAAAGAAAAACAACGCAAAGCTGAAGAAGTTCGTTTGCAAAGTGAGAAGAAAAAAGCAGCAAAAGCTGAAGCCGAAAGAAAGAAAAAAGAAGCCGCAGTTCGTAAAGCTGAAGAGCAGCGAGTTGCCAAACAGGCTGCAATCGCCAAAGCGGAAAAAGAGCGTATAGCGAAAGAGGAAGCAGCCAAAGCTTCAGCTGAGAAAGCTCGAAAAGAAAAAGAAGCGGCAGAGCTGGCTGAGAAACAGCGCATAGCTAAAGAGAAAGAAGCGAAAGCTGCTGAGGAAAAGGCACGTAAAGCGAAAGAGGCGGCAGATAAAGCTGAAAAAGAACGCAAACTTCAAGAAGCCGCTTTGAATGATATTTTCGCTGGTCTTGAAACTGAGTCATCTCAAAATACTTCAGCAAGACAACAATTTGTAAGCTCTGAAGCGGATCGATACGGAGCTATTTACACTCAATTAATCCAGCAAAACTTGCTACTTGAAGACAGTTTTCGAGGCAAGTCTTGTAAAGTTAATTTGAAATTAATACCAACGGGAACCACTGCAATTTTAGGTAATCTTTCCATCTTAGATGGAGACAGCCGATTATGCGCAGCAACAAAACGAGCAGTTGCACAAGTAAAGTCTTATCCGTTACCGAAAGATCCGGATGTAATTAATTCACTTAAAAACATAAACTTAACTGTTTTACCAGAGTAAAAGGATGAACCCGTGTTTAAGAAACTATTACTAAGTTTAGCATTTGTAATAGCAACGAGCAGTCAGTATGCACAAGCTGCTTTAGAGCTGGTCATTACAGATGGTATAAACTCAGCTCGACCAATTGCAATTGTTCCGTTCAAATGGGAAGGAGCTAAGCCTCTACCTCATGATGTTTCAGCTGTTATCGCTTCTGATTTACAACGAAGTGGTAAATTCAGCCCTGTTGCAACGAATAAAATGCCTCAGACTCCATACAGTGAAGCTGATGTGAATTTTGATGCGTGGACAACGCTAGGTGTCGATTCACTGCTAACTGGCTCAATTAGCCAGAATGCTTCAGGTGAATACGTCATTAACTATCAGCTTATTGATATTGTACGTGGCCAACTAACAAACGGGCAAAGCCGAGCATTAAGTGATGAAGGGCAGTTAGTTTTATCTAAGGACCATGTCCTATTTAATAAACGCGCCACGATTACAGGTGAACGACTAAGAGAATATGCGCATCGAATTTCAGATTTAGTTTATCAAGAACTGACTGGAGAAAAGGGTGCCTTTTTGACTCGTATCGCTTATGTAGTCGTCAATGACAAAGATAAGTACCCGTATCAGTTACGAGTAGCTGATTACGACGGTTTTAATGAGCGTTTAGTTTTACGTTCAAAACAGCCTTTAATGTCACCAGCATGGTCACCTAATGGTCAAAAACTGGCTTATGTTAGTTTCCAAAATGGTCAAGCTGAGATATTTGTTATGAATATCTATACAGGTGAGCGAGAAAAAGTAACGTCATACCCTCGTCACAATGGTGCGCCACGATTCTCTCCTGATGGAAAAGAATTAGCTTTAGTGCTTTCGAAGACTGGCAGTTTACAAGTTTATACTCTGAATCTCCAAAGCAAAAAATTAACTCAGATTACTCGTGGACGTTCAAATAACACTGAACCATTCTGGTATCCAGATGGGAAGTCGTTAGTATTTACCTCTGATCGCGGTGGTAAACCTCAGATTTATAGGGTAAATTTGACAGACAACTCGACAACTCGTCTTACTTGGCAAGGCAGCCAAAACTTAGGTGGTCAAATAACGCCTGATGGCCGATTCCTTATCATGGTGAATCGCAGTAATTCAGGGTTTAATCTGGCTAAACAAGATTTGGAAACTGGGGCTGTTCAAGTGTTGACTAAAACACTACTGGATGAGTCTCCAAGCATTGCACCAAATGGTGGTATGGTTATCTATAGCTCCATTTATAACAAGACAAACGTGCTTTCAATGGTTTCTATTGATGGACGATTTAAAGCTAGATTACCGGCAACAAATGGGCGTGTAAGAGCGCCTGCATGGTCTCCGTTTTTATAGCGTAAATAGTTAAAAACTAAGTTTGATAACGTAAGGAAAAATAAGATGCAACTTAATAAAGTTCTTAAAGGCTTGATGATTGCACTACCAGTAATGGCAGTAACAGCATGTAGCTCAAGTGATGACGCAACTTCTTCAACTTCTGGTACTGAAACTAACCAAACAACTGGTTCAGAAGGTAACAACACTGTAGATACAACTGTTGTAACTCCAATTGACGCTAACGGTCAACTTTCAGAGCAAGAGCTAAAAGAGCAAGCACTACGCGAAACTCAAACTATTTACTTCGCTTTTGATAACTCAACTATCGCTGGTGACTACGAAGCTATGCTTTCTGCTCACGCTGCTTACCTAAGCAAAAACGTGAACATGAGCGTAACTATTGAAGGTCATGCTGATGAGCGTGGTACTCCAGAGTACAACATTGCTCTAGGCGAGCGTCGTGCTGAAGCTGTTGCAAAATACCTACAAGCGCTAGGTGTTCAAGCTGACCAAATCTCTATCGTAAGCTACGGTGAAGAGAAGCCACTTCTTCTAGGTCAATCTGAAGATGTGTACGCTAAAAACCGTCGTGCAGTACTAGTTTACTAATTTTAGTAAATTATCTAATTGAGGAAATGCCTCATGTTCAGTAACACTAAGCGAGCAGTTATGCTTACGTTACTGGCAAGTGCAGCGAACTTAGTGTTCGCTGCACCAGCTCCAGTATCAGAAATCAATAACTCCACCGCAACCTCTACAACTTCTTCTAGTCCCTCAGCTAGCGAATCTGATATTCAACGTCTTGAAAGATTATTGCAGAACCGAAATCGTGTTCAGTTGCAGATGCAACAGCAAATTGACGAGATGTCTCTTGAAATCAGCGAACTGCGCGGTCAGCTAGAACGAAATAGCTATGATATGCAGCAGATGTTGGAACGCCAACGTCAATTGTTTATCGAATTAGATCGCGTACGAAATGAAGTGAAAACTTCAGGTAAAGCGGTTGTTTCAGTTGATAACGCAGCTGAATCTGGTGATTCTACCGGTACTTTTAGTACGGATGTTGATGAGCAAACTGCTTATCAAAATGCTGTAGATATGATTTTAAAGCAACGTGACTATACTGGTGCGATTGCTGCATTTCAGCAGTTCCAAAAAGACTTTCCTGATTCGACATTTACGCCTAATTCACATTATTGGTTAGGGCAGCTTTATTTTGCTAAGAAGCAAGATAAAGAGGCAGTAAAAAGTTTTGCCGCTGTAGTTGCTTACTCTGATTCGAATAAACGAGCAGATGCTTTAGTTAAACTTGGTGATATTTCAGCTAGAAATAACAATCAAGAACAGGCTAAAAAGTATTATCAACAAGTGGTCGCTGAGTACCCGAATAGTGCTTCAGCTAAAGTCGCAAAGACTCACTTATAGTGAATAAAGGAAGAGGTGCATTTAGCGCCTCTTTTTTCATTTTAGGCCTCCCCGTAATCCTTTTTGATCCTTATGCCTCTCAGGTGTAGAATGCTCGTATTATAGGAAGTTGCATAGAGCAAGAGCAATGAGCCACATATTAGACAAAATCGAAACCGTTTATCCTTTCCCGCCAAAGCCAGTACCACTAAGTGATGCTCAAAAATTGGCGCATCTTGCAAACATTAAACAGCTATTAAAAGAAAAAGACGCTGTTTTGATTGCACACTATTACACAGATCCTGAAATTCAAGCTTTAGCTGAAGAAACCGGTGGTTTTGTTGGTGACTCTTTAGAGATGGCTAAATTTGGTAATCGTCATTCAGCAAGTACTTTAATTATTGCTGGTGTACGTTTTATGGGTGAATCTGCAAAAATTCTAACCCCAGAAAAACGTATCTTGATGCCAACTTTAGAAGCAGAGTGCTCACTAGATTTAGGCTGTCCCGCTGATAAATTCTCTGAGTTTTGTGATGCTCACCCGGACCATACAGTCGTTGTTTATGCTAATACTTCTGCTGCTGTGAAGGCTCGTGCTGACTGGGTAGTAACATCAAGTATTGCGCTTGAAATTGTAGAAAGCTTAGATGCTGAAGGTAAACCAATTATTTGGGGACCAGACCGTCATTTAGGTTCATACATTGCCAATCAAACAGGTGCGGACATGTTGCTTTGGCAAGGTGAGTGTATTGTTCATGATGAGTTTTCAGCTGATGCACTAAAGAAAATGAAATCAGTCTACCCTGAAGCCGCAATTCTTGTGCATCCTGAATCACCAGCTAGTGTGGTTGAACTTGCAGACGCTGTTGGCTCGACAAGTCAGCTGATCAAGAAAGCAAAAGAGCTACCTCATAAGCAAATGATTGTGGCGACTGATAAAGGCATTTTCTTCAAAATGCAGCAATTAGTGCCTGAAAAAGAATTGATTGAAGCGCCTACAGCAGGTGCTGGTGCTACTTGTCGTAGCTGTGCTCATTGCCCATGGATGGCTATGAACGGCTTACAAGCGATCGAAAATGCATTAAAAAATGGTGGAGAGCAGCATGAAATCTTCGTTTCTGAAGAGTTAAGAGTCAAATCTTTGATCCCTTTGAACCGCATGCTAGATTTTGCTGAACAGCTTAATCTACAGGTAAAAGGTAACGCTTAAACTTAGCTGTTTCATCTTAACAAAAACCAGCGTTCGCTGGTTTTTTTGTATCTGGTTTATATCATCCGATTATTGATGTTGAAATTGATATTACGGTGAAGCATTATGAACTAACAAGTATGCTAAAAGAGGTCTAAAAATATTTTAACATGATGATTTGGCTGCAATTAAAACGTTGGGTACAAGCGAATGTTTTTGTGCTGAATGGCAAGAATTTATTTTTAACTTTTCTAGGTTACTCAGTTCTGTCTTGGGTACTTCTAGTTGCTGCAAATGAAACAGCGTTAACTGAGTCGTTTACGACATTTGTTTATTACCTAGTCGTGACAGGCTCTACTGTTGGTTACGGTGATATGTCCCCGACAACAGATCTGGGACGCTGGATTGTAATTTTGTTTGTAATCCCCGGTGGTTTGAGTTTATTTGCTGGGATACTAGGCAAATTAGCGACAGAAGGTATTCATTATTGGCGAGCTGGTCTATTAGGAAAAAGGAGAGTACGGGTGGAAAATCATATTTTGATGTTGGGGTGGAATGAGCAAAGAACGATACACCTGATTCGTATGCTACAACATGAAGAAACAGGAAGACGACCTATTGTTTTGTGTACTCGCTCCGATATCGAAAACCCTCTACCTGGAGAAATCAGTTTCGTTAAAGTCAACAGCTATACCGATGGCAAAGAAATGGAAAAGACAGGGATAGAGAGTGCGAGCTGTATTCTCATAGATAGCCCTGAAGATGATATTACTCTTTCTGCAGCGCTATATTGTGCGAATCGAAATCCACAAGCGCATTTGCTTGTTTACTTCAAAGATGAAGCGTTAAGTGATCTTCTTCATCAGCATTGCCCTAATTCAGAGTGTATTCCTGCTGTGGGTGCTGAAATGCTGGCAAAAGCTGCAGTTGACCCAGGCTCAAGTGCGCTACATCAAGAACTTTTGAGTTCAACAAGGGGGATGACTCAATACTCGACCCATTACCCTGAAGGTTCACCAACAATCACTGTTTCACCTATTTTTTCGATGTTTAAAGCCGATTATCAGGCGACCTTAATTGCAATTGATGTTGGTAATGGAATAGAGCTGAACCCAGACCTCAACACTGTTATAACTGAAGGTACGAAGCTGTTTTATATCGCCGACGAACGAATTGATAGCTTTGACTGGAAGTCGTTAAACTCTTAGAAATCAGTTTAGTTACACTGTGTTGTGTTCGTTGATGATGTCACCAAATAGAAGGTCTCAGAAATTCTGAGACCTTCTATTTTTGTACTGGATCTAGCAATTACTGATAATCTCAGTTAATTACTTGCCTTCAACTATTACTGTTCTTCAGCTAACGCAATGCCGCGTTGAGTGATTCCGCATAGCATGACGGGCACAGCATTGAAGATCTCTTCAAATTGCTCTAAGCCTTCGATACCTTGCTCTGCTAATGTTGCAATAGAAGTTTCAGGGTCAAACAGCATACTCAATGAAAGCAATACACCACCGAGCAGAGCATTGTCTTCGCTGTCTTCTGGCATTAAAGTTTCCCAGTCATCACGAGAAATTTGCCAACCTTGAAGCAAACCTTCACAAAAGTCTCGAGCTGCACTATTCACAACTTCTTCATCGTCAAGCTGGCAAGCTTCAGGCCAAGTCCAAGTACCTTCAATTAATGCCGGTCGTGTATTGTTCCATAGCTCGATGATAACTTCGATGTAAGATTCAAGCTGTTCACCATCGCTGAATGGTGCAACCTCTTCGCCACCCCATAAGAAAGGCAACCATTCATGTGGGGTTAACACATTCGGAGCAGACGCCATTGAAGTGACAAAGCCAAGAGTTTTACTTTCTGTTAGAAGCTTTCCTTGAAGTTCAGGAAGCGCAAGAATGTCTTGTAGAGTCAAAGTTAGATACCGTAAATAAAAGAAGATATTACGTTTATGATAACAATCGTAGAAGGAACTAAAAAGCTTGAAGTAGCAGATTATTCTCGATAGTTTAAACTAAAAAGAAAACTATGAAGAATTATGTATATACGGTCGTCTTTAAAGAAAAAAAGTATGATAGCGCTTGGTTTGTATCTCGCGTTTTTTATTGCCATTATTGGTAGTGTGACTTACTTCGTTGTTGAATCTCCCGTACGAGCAAAGTTACAGCAAAATCTAGACCTTAGAACTGAATTACTCTCTTCTTTTATTTCAGAGCCACTCAATAGCTCTCAAGGCTTTTTAAATAGCATTGTTGGATTAGCTCAAACAAAACAAGCAACCCCTGATTTAGCCCTGCTATTCGCTTCTTTTCTTTCAACTAGTGATGACATTATTGTCAGCGCTGGTATTTGGCCAGAACCTTACGCTCTCAGTCCCAATCAAGTGCTTGATAGTCAATTTTTCAACAAGGCTTCCGGCGGTCAAGTTGATCAGATCTTATCCTATAATAATCCACAAGCTCTCCCTTATCATCAAGAGGGTTGGTATACCTCTGTTGTAAACCAAGCACCGGAATTCGTCTCTTGGTCTGATGTATATATCGACCCTTATACTCATATTCAAATGATCACCGCATCTATGCCTTACTACCTTCAAGGGGAGTTTTCGGGGGTGGCGACCGTTGATTTATCATTAGATGAACTGCTTATCTTTATTAAAAATCACGCTGAAGAATATGAATTAGGTATTACTTTAAAAGATCAACATGACCAGGTACTTGTCACGCATAATTTTAATCTCGTAGAAGGGATATATATAAGTCAGCACCAGTTTGGTCAGTTTGAATGGACAGTCGATGTTGTGAACTCTAAGCGACTAGTGGCTGATGAAGTTTTCCACCAAGTTATGAGTGTTGAAAGCGGTATTGTTCCATTTCTATTGCTTTGTGTAATGGCGGGTTATTACTTGCTGAACCGTTACCTGATAAGCCCGATTACCAAGATTGCAAAGAAACTGGATGATTCCAAAACAGGAGGCATCATTGATCTGACCTACACAAGTCAGGATGAAATTGCTCACCTTATCAATACATTTAATGAAAAGACCATCTATTTAGAGGCTGAAAAGGTCAAAGCCCAGGCTTCAACTAATGCCAAAACAGCCTTTCTTGCTACTCTCTCGCATGAAATACGCACGCCTATGAATGGGGTTTTAGGTACTGCGCAGATCTTACTGAAAACAGATTTGAATGAAGATCAGAAAAAACACCTAAAAAGTTTATATGATTCCGGCGATCATATGATGACTTTATTGAATGAGATTCTAGACTTTTCAAAGATAGAGCAGGGTCACTTAGATTTAGATAAAACCAGCTTCCCACTAGATTCCATTATCGGCAGTATCAATAGTGTTTATCACACATTATCGACAGAGAAAGGCTTGCAGTTCAAAGTTTATTCGGAGGTACCAGTTGAGCGGTGGTATTACTCTGATAAAGCGCGATTAAGGCAAATATTGTTTAACCTATTGAATAATGCCGTGAAGTTTACTTCACGTGGTTTTGTTGAAGTGTATTTAAAAGAAGTGCATGAAAGGAATGATACTTATTTATCAATTAATGTCCGAGATACTGGCATTGGTATAGCAAAAGATGCTCAAGACAAAATATTTAAACCATTTGAGCAAGCGGAATCTTCGACTACCCGTCGTTATGGCGGTACAGGTCTCGGTTTGGCTATTGTTAAAAAAATCACGCAGCTAATGGAAGGTGATATCACTGTCACTAGTGAGCAGGGGATTGGAACAAGTTTTGATGTTCGATTAAAAATCCAACCTTGTAAACCCGGGTCAGTTGAAAACCTGATCCATAGAAATCTCAACTTCTCTGGAATGAAAGTCCTCATCGTTGAAGATAACCGAACCAACACCATTATCATTGAAACTTTTATGAAAAATAAAGGGTTTGAGTGTAAGAGCGTTGAAAATGGAGAGCAAGCGATACAGGCAGTTGTTGCAGAGTCTTTTGATTTAATTTTAATGGATAACCACATGCCCGTTATGGATGGCGTAGAAGCAACTCTCGCCATTAGGGCTTTAGCGGGCGATGCTCGTTCAGTACTTATTTTTGGTTGTACAGCCGATGTATTTAAAGAAACAAGAGAAAGGATGTTAGGAGCGGGGGTGGACTATATTATCGCTAAACCAATTGACGAGCGTGAATTGGATGATGCACTTTATCGCCATTCAAAAAAATTGTATCAATATAGCCCGGAAAAACAGCCATCAGAACAGGTTGATGAAAGCTCGGAGGACCTTCTTGTGGCACTTTATGTAGCACTTGAAGATAGAAATAATCAAGATGCACATATTGTTCTGGAGAAACTACAAATCCTAGCGCAGCCTAAAAATGATGATTTATTAATTAGTACTATTAATGAGTCAATTCAAGCACTAACAAATTCAACATTCCCTAGTAAAGACAAAATAGACCTAATTACAGTAAAGCTCTCGGATGTATAATTTGTATTAAACTTTCAGTAATTAATTTTCAAAATGAACAAAAACTAGACTGGTGTCACTTTTTTGGTGATTCCATCTAGTTCTATACGCTTTTTTGGTTGTTAATTTACCTCTTGGTTTCATATTTGGAATGTAACACTGCAAATGTTGTGATTTAATAGCGATATTCTCTGGGTTGCTTACTAGTAGCCTTTTTATATGTTACTAAATTGCCTCTTTGGCAGTTGTATGTTTTGGTGGTAGTGAAATGAAATCTCGTGGTCCATTTTGTCTTCGCAATGCAGCAGCGGATACATTTGCTATGGTTGTTTTCTGTTTTATTTCAGGAATGATTGTTGAGATCTTCATATCAGGCATGTCATTTGAGCAATCACTAGCTTCTAGAGTGCTATCAATACCTGTGAATATTGCTATTGCGTGGCCTTACGGTGTGTTCCGTGATTGGTTTTTACGTAATGGAGCGAAACTGTCAGGAACTTCGTTGATGAAGAATATTTCTGACTTGATGGCTTATGTGCTTTTCCAGTCTCCCGTGTATGCAGGAATCTTGTTTGCTGTTGGAGCGTCTACGGATCAAATCATTACTGCTGTAACCAGTAATGCAGTGATTTCATGTGGTATGGGAGTGCTTTATGGTTACTTTCTGGATATGTGTCGTAAGTGGTTTAAAGTGCCAGGTTATTACCAACAAGCTTAAGCTTTAGTGCTCTATATCTATCTGAATTGGTTTGTTTTTGATCTAATGAGTTGTTTTGTAATCAAACAAACACAATTAAGTGACTTTTTTAGTGAAGTCGCTTGACCGCAAGACCGATAGACATTAAATTAGCACCCCGTTGAGCAGCAAGCTTAACAAACAATATGGTGAGGTGTCCGAGTGGCTGAAGGAGCACGCCTGGAAAGCGTGTATACGGCAACGTATCGAGGGTTCGAATCCCTCCCTCACCGCCATATTTAGAAAAAAGACGTCTTAGGGCGTCTTTTTTCGTATCTGAAGCGATAACATTTTGCATTAGATACAGAGCGATTTTCTTTCCTGTTCGATACACTTATCGCGCTTCTCACCTTTATGCATGAGCGTTAGCCTAGTCACCTCAAACTTAGTCTACTAGAAGCTTGTTGTATTCATTAAGAAGTATCATATTGCTCGTAATGAGAACGTCACTCTTCGCTTTTTAGATTACGAACCCAATGAAAATACTGCTGATTTTTGCTTGCCTGATTCTCCCAATTGCTTTCGTGATTGGTATGCACAACTTAATTGCCCACTTTATGATTCCAAGAGTCATGCGATCTCAAGCGAGTCGATCACTTTACTTTATTTCTGCTTTTATTGGCGTCCCTATTCATGAGTTGTCTCATGCTTTCTTTGCTGTTTTGTTCAGGCATAAAATTGACAAAATGTGTTTATTTCAGCGAGAAAGCAGCGGGCGGCTAGGCTATGTTCAGCATCGCTGGAATACTCGTTCTTTATACCAAGTTATTGGTCTGTTCTTTATTGCCATTGCTCCGCTTTTTGGTGCGGGGTTAGTTATCGTGTTGAGCAGGTATTCTTTTAATATCCCAATTGAAGGTTTTCATTACACAACTCAGAACGCCAACCTTGTTGATATGGTGAAAGTGATTTACTCAAATATGACTATTTTGACTCACTCAGCAATGGATCAGTGGCATGCTTTTGCTTGGCTTATTGCGATGTCTCTGATTAGTTTTCATTGTATTCCAAGCCGTACCGATTTTAATCATGCCCTGAAAGGGTCCTTTATTGTTCTTGCCGTTATTAGCTTGCTGCTGGTGAGTTTTGACGTTCTCAATTTTCAGAGCGCGAGCAGTATTATTTTTGTTGTTTGGTCTGTCAGTGTGACTATGTTGAGCCTTGTATTTGTTTCTTCGCTACTTTGGTGGGGTATTCTGCTTTTATTCTCATTCATACCAAGTCGCTAGTGTTATTTATATTATGGATTAAAAAAACATATCACTGATGTTTGGTATATTGGAAAGCAGATGTAGTTAAATAGAAGTGAATAGCTCAATAGAAGTGAATAGCTCAATAGAAGTGAATAGCTCAATAGAAGTGAATAGTTAAATAGATGAAACTAAGGGTAGGGAATGGAATTAGAGATATTTGTTGTTGATGCATTTTCAAAAAAGCGGTTCGGTGGCAATTCAGCTGCTGTGATTGTTGTTAATGATTGGTTAGAAGTCGCCTTAATGCAGTCGATAGCAGCTGAGAATAATTTATCTGAAACGGCGTTTGTAAAGCCATTGGGTGGCAATCGATATTTCATCCGTTGGTTTTCACCTCTGACCGAGATTGATTTTTGCGGTCATGCAACTTTAGCTTCGTCCTACGTTTTATTTAATTACTTGAATGTTCGAGAAGAGATTCATTTTGAAACCCTTGAAGTAGGGACATTGACTGTCACTCAAGAGGCTGACTCGCGAATTGTGATGAGTTTTCCAAATCAGAAACCAGAACTGGTTAACGATATTCCTAAAAATTTATTAGATGGGCTAACGATCAAACCTGTTCAGGTGCTTAAAAATCGCCAGGCTTATGTCGCTGTTCTCGCATCTGAAGATGAAGTGAAAGACATTAAATATCATACGGAGCTTTTGAAAACGTTATCGCCTTTAGATGTGGTTGTGACAGCCCAAGGAAGTGAATATGACTTTGTTTCTCGCTATTTTTGGCCAGATAACGGTGGGTTAGAAGATCCTGTTACTGGGTCTATTCACGCAGGGTTAGCGCCATACTGGACTGAGCAATTGGGCAAATCTGAGCTTGTTGCATTTCAGGCTTCAAAACGAGGAGGCGTATTGTACTGTTCGCTTGAGGAGGATCGCGTATTAGTCTCTGGATATGGAGTTTTATATCTGCGAGGCAGTATCAATATTTAATAAGCTATGAGCGAATGAATATGTGGAAAGTTGCGAGCTTCTAGCGTGTTTCATACTATCACCTTGAATATATCAGTTACCTAATACAGCGGTCATATTTAAGGTGAGAATGATGGAAACCAAATCAAAACTAGGAAGTAAAGATCAGTTAGATAGCCAAGACAAGTTACACAGTGGGGATGTGTACTTTTGTGATGACGAATCGTTAGCGCATCAACAAATGCAGTGTTTAGACATTCTATATGACTTTAATCAGACTCGACCAAGTGAAATAAAAAAGCGCGGTGACATTTTACATGCGCTGTTTGCTGAAATCGGTGATGATTGTTATGTTGAGCCGCCATTACGAGCCAACTGGGGAAAGCATACTCATCTAGGTAATAACGTGTATGCAAACTTTAATTTAACCCTAGTAGACGACACTCATATCTATATCGGCAATTCCGTCATGATTGGACCCAATGTGACGATTGCTACGGCAGGGCACCCTATAGAGCCTACTCTACGTTTAAAAGTGGCTCAGTTTAACATTCCCGTACATATTAAAGATAATGTTTGGATTGGGGCTAACTCCGTCGTATTGCCTGGGGTCACAATAGGTGAAAACTCCGTTATTGGAGCTGGTAGTGTGGTAACCCAAGATATCCCGAGTGGTGTTGTTGCAGTCGGAAACCCCTGTCGTGTCATGCGTCCTATCAATGAACGAGATCGAGAGTTCTACTACAAACAGCGAAGAATAAATCTAGCCCCAAATGTTACAGAGTAAAAAATTTCCTAATTTGCATCGCTCTTAGTTTGAGCTTTGAGCTTGCATGTCAGGGAATTTTCTTTGGTATCTAGGCAGCATTGACTCATTACCTAAAATGCCACCTTGGTGAATATACAAGATAGTTTTGGTCGGGTTCTCTTCTTGCCACTTTTCTAAGCATTGCCACATAAGAGGGTCGTAAAGTAGGTCAAACTCAACATCGGTTTCATATTCTAGATCTAACCAAGTTTGGTAATCTTTAGCGTACAGTTTTCCAAAATGGTGCTTGTAGTCGAGTGATAATATTTGCGGATGGTCAGTTTCATTGAGTTCATTGAATTGAGCCGTTAAATACTCACTCCCCCCCACACAAGGGCAGGTTAACACTGGGATATTATGTATTTTTAGATACTTATGGAGATACAGAGCAGTGCAGCCAGTCCCGGATGGAAGGGCGACAACAAAGTCATGATTAGGCTCAAACCGGGTCCAGCTCAGTACTTCCATCGCTAACTGCTTAATACCGTATTCAGATAAAGTGGAACGCCCGCCTTCAGGTAAAAATATACAGTGAGAGTCTGGTTGCCTTATTTGGGTAATGTAATCAGCAGGGTGAAGCCCAGTTTCAGTTTTACCTACTTCAATGATTGTTGCACCTAAATCTAAAGCGCCACGATAGTTCCCTAAAGGACGTTCAATTAGCCATTTGGGTATATGATCGACATAGAATTCAAATTTCCAACCACGGATTCTTGCTAAAGCCGCTAAAGAATAAAATGAGTTCGCTTGTGCAGAACCATAACTTATTAAAGTGGTTGTGTTTGGGTGGCTATCTTCTAATAGCTTCATGAACTTTCGGGCTTTGTTGCCAGAAAAATGTGAATGAAGTTGGTCGTCTCGTTTTAAGAAGAAAGTACGGTCGTTAATTTGGTGCTGAGTGATTGGGCTGTTAGTTAACTTCATAATTAGGCTAGCTAGAACGGATTATGGAATTATCTAGGAGTGGTTTTGAGCTGTAAATGGATAGCATCAAACTTTAGTGATAAATGCAGCGTTATGGAGCTGCATTTATGCAGAGACTAAGGGCTAACGAACTCATGCTTGAAAATGATTTGAGCTACACAACCACCAGTAGGCCGATTTTTTAATTCAAAATCCCACTCGAAACGGTTACACAGGTCTTCAACCACCAGTAAACCTAGCCCGTGACCATTAGGGTTATATTGCTCCTGTAGCCCCTCACCTTCATCTTCAATGCTTATCTGAGAGTCAGTTAATGTGATGTGAACTTTGCCATTAGAAGACGTTGCCGCAATAGCATTTCTTATCAAATTGCCAATCAACATATTCATAATCGCGTCAGTTGCGTGAATGTTTGGCTCACTTTCAACTTGTGTTAGTAGGCTTATCTCTTTCTCATTCGCCTGGGCAGAGTTTTGTTCAATAATGGCGTCAAGTTCATCCTTGGTAAAAACGCGAATGGGTGAATCATCGCTGTTTCTTTCATAGCGAACTAAGCCTAATAAAGCATCGACCATAGTCGACATTTGAATGATTGCGTCGTCGATTCGATCAACTTGGCGGCTTTGAAAGTCGGTCATTTCACTGCGCTGTAATAGCTTATTTGCACCTCTGACTACGGTTAATGGAGTGCGTAGTTCATGGCTGGCATATCGCGCAAAAGCTTGCTCACGTTTTACGAGCGAATTAATTTCACGGCGGTATTCATTTAATTGCTCAGTTAACTTTCTAAACTCAACTGCAGCTCCATCATTCACAGAAAACTCTTCATTGAGATCTTGTTTATTCGTCTCAAGTTGTTCTGCTAACGAGTTGAAAGGTTCAATAAGGCGTTTAGACAAGCGATATAACAAAGCCCCAAAACTGAATGATAAAATGGCGAAGAGAGTAAGGACTAATATACTCGAATAAATTAACTCATTGACGGAAAACTCCACCCTGTCAATTTCAGAGAGTAGCACCAGTGGGTGAGTTTCCCCTTTGTCGGAATATTCACCAATATAAAGCATTCTAGAGTGAGGGTCGTCGCCCACTTCCCCGATGAAGCTATCGATACCATTAATGTATTGATTATATGCCTTGGGAATAATCGAAAGGTCATTATAAGCGACAGTGAGAGAGTCAATTTGTATGACACTGTCATTGCTTGACCGAAAAAGTTCAATAGCCGCATTTCGATCGATCAGGATTCTTCGTTCACCTACTCTATCTTCAGAAATGTATAAAGCGGCATTAAAAATAACATAAATGAATCCGGCAATAATCACAGACATCAATGCAAAAAATAGAGCGAGCCGCCCCGTTAAGGTTTTTGTGCTTGATACTAGATTAAGGATCAATTGGGCTGCTCCAAGCGGAATCCAACTTTAGGTACGGTAATCAACATTTGTTTAGCGAAAGGTTTGTCTAATTGGTTACGTAGTTGGTAGATATGGCTGCGAAGTACGTCATTATTAGGTTCGTCTTCTTCCCATAATTTGTAGGAGATCTCTTCTCTAGTGACGACTTGCGGGGCGCTTTGGCATAGCATTTCTAGAATAGTGTACGTGGTTGGATTCAGAGCCAGCAATTTATCTTGGCGATAAGCTTTTCGAGTCTTTTGGTCTATGGTTAATTCGCTAAATTGAAGCTTAGTAGAAGCGACATTTCCACGGTAGCGGCGAACCAAGGCTTTCATTCTTGCTTCAAGGATATCTAAATCAAAAGGTTTAGTGAGGTAGTCGTCGGCACCGTGATCAAAGCCTTTGAGCATGTCTTCTCGGCTATCTAAAGCGGTGAGCATTAAAATGGGCGTTGCATTGCCAGCCTCACGTAATTTATTACATACCGTTAAACCATCCATCCTTGGGAGCATAAGGTCTAATATAATAATGTCAAAAGAGTTCTCTAAAGCAAGTTGTAAACCTAGCTCACCATTATCGGCATAATCTAATTCCATTCCAATGCATTCAAAGTAATCAAATAGTACGCCAGCAATCTCGCGGTTATCTTCAACTAACAAAACTCGTTTCATGGATTTCTCATGTAGTAATTGACCTTACTCATCATCCTGATTGAGCGTGAAAAATATGTCAACAACATAACTTTCATGAAGGGACCGTTATGCTATTGATAGTTTAAATAGATATAGAAGATAGCCTTATGCCGAAGTTAAAAATTAGACACAATACTATCCATAATGAGCATATAAAGCCTGCGATTTCCTTATCCATCATCGTTCCTTTTTTTAATGAAGAAGAAGTACTCGGTGAGTTTCATTCACGTTTAACTTCGGTGCTAGATGGCTTAGAAGAGAACTGTGAAATTGTTTATATCGATGATGGGAGTACCGATAAAAGCTTAGCATTGGTTGAAAGTTTTAAGTCGGTGAATAGCGCTATATCGGTTATTGGATTAAGTCGAAATTTTGGTAAAGAAGCGGCGATGAGTGCAGGTTTGGAGCACTGTCGTGGGCAAGCGATCATTTTATTGGATGCGGATCTTCAAGATCCCCCCGAGTTGATTCCTGAAATGATGGCAAAATGGCGTGAAGGCTATGATGTCGTCAATATGCAGCGTAAAGAGCGCAATGGCGAAACTTGGTTCAAAAAATTCTCAGCAGCAAGCTTTTATCGAGTAATGAATATACTCGTTAAAATAGATGTGCCGGAAAATGTGGGTGACTTTCGCTTATTAAGCCGTGAAGTTGTGGATCACATAAACCAGCTTCCAGAACGTAATCGTTACATGAAAGGCATTTTCTCTTGGCCTGGGTTTAGGCAAACCACTATTCAATTTAATCGAGATGCTCGTTTTTGTGGTGAAACTAAATGGAACTATTTGAAGTTGGTTGGCTTAGCGATGGACGGCATCACTTCTTTCTCTATTCGCCCGCTTCGTATCGCTTCTGTGGTTGGTGGCTTAGTTGCTTTAAGTGCCTTTGTTTACGGCATGTTTATCGTTTTTAAAACCATGATGTTTGGTGAAGCCATTTCTGGTTACCCTTCAATGATGGTCGTGCAATTGGCGTTAGGTGGTATTCAACTTTTAAGCATTGGGCTTTTAGGGGAATACATCGGGCGTATTTTCATTGAAACCAAAGGTCGTCCTTTGTACTTAATCCAATCCGTTGCCGACAAACCAGCATTAAAAAACAGTTTGATACTTGAGGAATCAGCATGAGCTTCAGCTTAAATAGAACTCACTTATGGAGCTTACTTGCCTTTGCTCTTTTACTTAGGCTGATCTCGTTAGCCACATACCCGTTAATGGACACAACTGAA
Organism: Vibrio kagoshimensis; assembly: GCF_050337535.1. Classification (NCBI taxonomy): domain Bacteria; kingdom Pseudomonadati; phylum Pseudomonadota; class Gammaproteobacteria; order Vibrionales; family Vibrionaceae; genus Vibrio; species Vibrio kagoshimensis. Next base: position 80,955 of record NZ_JAKJSZ010000017.1, on the reverse strand, counting down.
GCACGCTACGGTGAAATGGCTCGGTTGATGGTTGAAACCGGTAATTGGCTAACACCACAATTTGATTACGGCATCCCTTTTTGGGGTAAGCCGCCATTGTTTACTTGGATGAGTGCTGTAGGCATTGAATTGTTTGGGCTAAATGAATTTGCTGTTCGTGCCCCACATTGGCTTGCAGGCGTAATGACTATTGGCATTATTGCTTATATGGCGAAAAGAACAGGGCAAAGTGCTTTGGTTGCCTGCGTGGTATTAGCAACCTGCGGAATTTTCTCGATTGCGGCAGGTGCCGTGATGACAGACATGGCGCTGACATTGGCAATGACCATGGCTATGGTTGGTTTTTACTTCTGTTGGAAAGGCGATGGTAGCGATAAAACCAATAAACTTTGGGGTTACCTTGGATTTGTTGGGCTAGCGTGTGGCTTGCTAGCTAAAGGTCCGGTAGCGGTCGTGATTATGGGCATTGCTGTTTTTCCATGGTTAGTATTGCAGCACGGTTTAATTGGCGCGTTTGTTCAGTTATGGAAGCGTTTTCCAATTGTTTCGGGCATCGTTATTATGCTGGTTATCGCATTACCTTGGTACATTATGGCTGAAGCTGCAACACCGGGCTTTATCGATTACTTTATTATAGGTGAGCACTTTAAGCGCTTTGTTGTGAGCGGTTGGGAAGGGGATTTATACGGCTCGGCTCATGATGAGACAAGAGGAATGATTTGGGTATTCTGGATTCAATCTGCAGCGCCTTGGTCTATTGTGTTACCTATCTTGGCGTTCGTGCGAAGAGATAAAGTAAAGCTGGCGAACTCAGAGCATCCCGGGCTATTTTCATTTTTGATTTGCTGGTTAATCTCGCCGCTAATTCTGTTCACTATGGCTGGCAATATTTTACCTGCTTATGTTTTACCTGGTATTCCGGCTTTAGGCTTACTGATAGCAATGTTGGTGGTAGAAAAAGATAAGAAGTGGTTCTCTAGTGTTGCTCTTATTCTGCCAGTGATATTAATGATTGCTATGTTGCTTTTGAACTTGGGCAAAGCCAACCAGAAAAGTGACCGCGTTATTTTTGAACATATTGTAGATGATGCCCCAAGCTTTTACATTGGCTCTCGTCCTTTCTCCGGACAATTTTATAGCCAAGGGCAAGCAAAGAAACTGATGGATATAAACCAACTAAACGATGTTTCAAAATACTATTTAATTGGTAAAAAATTGGAAGTTGAAGCGGGTATCCGTGACCATGCACTGACTTGTGTTTTAGAGCCAACCCCAGAAGCGAAACGTGTTCTGTTTACCTGTACGAATACTGGTGTGCAAGGTGAATTAGTGACTCAGTTAAATAAAGACGCAACCATGGCTTTGAATGAACAGTAAAATCGTTAAGTTTGCCCTTGTTGGTGCAGGTGGCTTTGTCGTCGATTGCACTGCTTTTGCCATACTGCATTACTGGATCGGTTTACCTTTGATGTGGGCAAGAGGAGGGGCATTTATTGTTGCCGCAACCAGCACTTGGTTTGGAAATCGAGTGCTGACTTTTGAATATAAAGGTAACGGTTCATGGAGAGATAACGTAAAGCAATGGCAAAAATTCATGCTGTCAGCGTCTTTTTCCGCGGTACCCAACTTAGTGTGCTTTAAAGTGGTTAGCGGACTATTACCTACTTTTACTGGTGTAATGTTTATTGCGATGGCTATCGGAGTTTTAGTCGGAATGGTGAGTAATTATCTTCTCAGCCAGTATTGGGTTTTTGCTCGCTAACTTATCTTTAATTCATTATTTGGTGGCAAGTGTGTGTGCCAAATAATGAACTTTCAAATTAATCATCAACTTGCTGAATATGAACTAATCTATAGAAAGGACAATAGTAAAGCTAAGTAGGTTAGTTGATGAATAACACCACATTGCCCATATTATTGAGATCTATTTGTGTATTGGGCATCGTTTCTTTTGTAACGCTATTCTTATGTTTTGGGGCCGTACCACAAGTTTTAGCTGCAAGCCTAACCATCGCGGTTTTAGGCGGCTTTCTTGTTACATATTTTCAAATACAACCCCGTACTTTACCTTCTGACGAACTCTATCAAGTCCTCTTTTCTGTTAATAACGTTCTACTCCCTAAACTTGTTCGACAACTTGATTATTCTTGCCAAGACTCATCCAATTCCGTCGATCAACTAGCCTCTCTTTTCAAACAACTATCCGATCAATCCAACAAAATTTGTGGGCTTTTATCATCACAAGAATTAACGGTAGAGCAATGCCAACGCGCCACAGAAAAAGTTAAAAAAATTCATAATAAAATCATCTTACTTCTTCAATTTGGAGATAGAACTCAACAAATGCAATCTGGTGTTTTAGAGGCGTTGCATTTAATCAGCAGCCAAGTTGAAGCTGTATTAGATGACCCCAGTAAAACCAATACCTATTTTGATGAAAAGAACTTACTAGAAGCGATAGATAAAATTGAATCAAGAACAAGCAGCCACGAAGAAGTACGTAGAGATGATGTAACTTTCTTTTAAAGAAACACTCAGACCATGAACTTGGGAATAAGAGGTTAAAGATGAACAAAACAATACTGATTGTCGATGATTCAGAATCACTGAGGCAAGTTGTCAGCATCGCTTTAGTTGGTGCTGGCTACAATGTGATAGAAGCTAAAGATGGGCTAGATGGTTTAGCGAAATTAGATGGTACTAAAGTTCATTTAATTATTAGTGACGTCAATATGCCGAACATGAATGGTATTGATTTTGTAGAAGCAGTTAAAGAGCTCGCCAAGTATAAATTTACCCCCATTATTATGCTCACTACTGAAAACCAACCTTATTTGATGGAGGAAAGCCGCAAAGCTGGTGCAAAAGCGTGGTTAGCGAAACCTTTCAGACCAGATCAAATGCTGCAAGCTGTATCGAAAATATTAGAGTCGTAGGGAGGGGAAATGCCAGGAAATTATACCTATATATTGCCCGACGAATTCACCATTTACGAAGCCTCGGAAGTTTATTGCAATATCAGCGAACAACTGAATACTCATGGTCAATGTCAGATTGATGGTTCAAGAGTCGAAGAAGTCGATACGGCAGGTATTCAAATCTTGTGTAAGTTTCTTCATGATAAAAGTTTGAAGAATATTTCCCTTGTGGAGCCAAGTGCACGATTGCAAAGTGCATTTTCACTGCTGGGTCTTGAGTCGATGAGTACGCCAAACCATGACGAATGAACTTCAAGCGGCGCTCAGTACATTCGTTAATGAAGCTCGTGAATTGTTGGTGGATTTAGAGCAAGCATTACTTGAAGTTGACGGGCTAGGGCAAGAACCTAAGTCGGACAAAATTAACTCGATGTTTCGCTCTATTCATACGATTAAAGGGAGCGCGGGCTTATTTGGCTTGGATGAAATAGTCGAAATCAGTCACCGATACGAAACGATTTTGGAGCAGGTTAGAGACCAAAACAGGTCTTTAACTCAAGAGCTTATCGACTTGGGTTTGAAAGTCTGTGACGTTTTAACTGATCTTATAAACTTCATTGGTAAGCCAATAGAAGGTGAAATCCAACAGCGTTATCTTAATTTATACGTAGAACTTGATAAGCATTGCCCTCGAGTCAGTTCGAATGCAAAAGCAGATTCAAACAATCAATTGAGTAGTCATCGCCCCCTTGGCACTTCCCTTCAGCTTGCACAATCTTGGCATATATCATTCAGACCCTATCCTAAAGTGTTTCAAGATGGGCTAGACCCCAAAGCTTTTGTTCGATATTTGAGTCAACTTGGTACGATTGAAGCAATCGCTGTGGTTGATGATGGTTTATTTCCATCTGCTGAACATGACGATTCTCAGTCATTAGAGTCATTTCAATCAGAAGAATTTGACCCGGAAATTTGTTATTTGGGGTTTGAAATCCAGCTAAGTACATCGGCAACTCAGCAAGAGATTGAAGATGTGTTTGAGTTCATACAGCAAGATGCTGACATTCAGATCATTCCACCAGACAGCGATGTCAAAACGTATATAGAGCTGATCAATCACCTTCCTGAATCGAATCAAAAGTTAGGTGAAATACTGGTTCATTGTGGGGCTTTGACTGCTCATGAATTGTCGCAAGGGTTAGTGCAACAAGAGAAGCATAAGGCACAAGAAACGAGTCATGAAGCTGTCGTGAATCATGAAGTTGAAGGCGGTATTGATAGTAAGTTATCTATCTCACCTTCTGAAAACATATTGACCCAAGCTGCCATTACTAATCAACACAACAAAATTCATAACAATAAAACGCTAAGAGTTGAAGCCGATAAGCTAGACAAGTTAATTGATCAAGTGGGTGAAATTGTCATTACTGGCGCCAGAACCACTTTACTAGCCCATGAAACGGGCAATGAAGACTTGATTGAAACCATCGTTCAATTGGAGCGGTTAGTTGAAAATATCAGAGATAGCTCATTACAACTGAGGATGGTTCAGGTCGGAGACACCTTTAATAAATTTAAGCGGATTGTGCGTGATGTGGCTTTATCTGTCGGAAAACAAGTGACATTGCAGATCAATGGCGCGGAGACAGAATTAGACAAAACCTTCATCGAAAAACTCAGTGACCCTTTAACCCATATTATTCGCAACGCTATCGATCACGGTATAGAACCACCAGAACAAAGAGTTCTCATGGGTAAGCCAGAAATAGGGACTATTTCATTAAATGCTTATCATGATTCGGGTTCGATTGTCATTGAAGTTCTGGATGACGGTAGAGGTTTAGATAAAGAACGGGTGATCGCTCAAGCGATTGAACAGGAGTTAATCACCAAGGCGAATCACTTAAATGAAAGAGATATATTTGCTCTCATTTTCGAACCAGGTTTTTCAACATCAGAGCAAGTGACCAATTTATCTGGTCGCGGCGTGGGCATGGATGTCGTGAAACGGAACATCGAGCAGCTTCGTGGCAATGTTGAAGTGATCAGTGAACCTAATTTAGGAACGCAAGTCACCATACGCTTGCCTCTGACTCTGTCGATTATTGACGGCTTCCTATTTGAAATAGCAGGGACAAGTTATGTCATCCCACTTGATAACGTCGTCGAATGTTTAGAGCTTCATGAAGTTGCTCCTGATGATGTGCATGAGGGGAGAAATTTCATAGACCTTCGTGGGGAAGTACTGCCTTTTTTACGGCTTCGGGAATGGTTCGGAGCTGAAGATGAGGTCAATCACTCTCAAGAATCTTTAGTCATTGTGCAATTTGGAACACTCAGAGCGGGGTTAGTTGTCGACTCATTGCTTGGTGAATTTCAAACCGTGATTAAACCACTGGGCCGTTTATTTGAAGGTCTTAAAGGCGTTAGCGGCGCCACAATTTTAGGTAATGGCGTTGTTGCCATTATTTTAGATGTATTTTCTCTCATTCAATCAGCGGTTAGCCGACAAGAGCTTGATTGCCTTGAAAAAAATATGGATAGCGACGAGCAAGGAGCATAGCAATGCTAAATAAATTATCCATCAAGAATAAAATAATTCTCGCCATGCTTACCATGGGGGCGTTATTTCTCATTATTGCGATTTCGGTTCAAGTGAAGAACCGAGCTATTGAAGGCTATGCAATAAGCGTTGGGAGCTACGACATTCCTGAGGCGATCTTATCTTTGGCAATGCTTGATGAGTTGGGAGATATGAACTCAAATGTATTGGAGTTCATCACCGGAGAAGCAGAAGAAAAAGAAGATTTTAGAGCAAATCACACCGAACTCATTACTTTTTTTGAAGAGCTTAAACAGCTTCAAACCGTTGATGCTGTCTCTATGAGACAACTCGAAGAACTTTCAGAACGGTATTTTACAGATGCACAGTCGCTGGTCTTCAATGTGTTTGACCCCACGAGAGAGCAGCAAGCCGCAGATAAATATGACTACCTGATAGAAGAGTTTGCGATTCCGTTGGAGCGCTTGCTAGATACATTAAAAGAAGAGGAAGTGGCTGATGCTGGTAGCTCAGGCAGTTTTGAGGAAGTCGTGAAAGATGATCTGCAAGGGGTGAGGTATTACCTTGAGTTAATCGATGAGCAAGGTGACATGATGTCGGCGTTAAATGCCTACATGAGAGGAGAGACGGGGGCCGTTAATCAATTTGAGCGGGAAGCGAGAAACTTTGCCGATTTCCTCAAAGAAATTAAACCGTTGGAGCGCCGCCCAGAAGAAATTCAGAGCCTCGCTGAAGTAGAAAGAATGTATGAAGAGTTGTATAGCGGAGGCCGGGATATCTTTGCGACTTATAATCCAAGAGACAAAATTAATGCCGCAATTGAAATCGATAAATTGGAGCATGAAGTCTTCAATAAATTGGAAGATATTTTAGAGAGCATCAACAACAATGCGAGTGACCAAAGTAACCAATCCTTAGATGAACTTATTACTGCGGCTCGTGACAGTATTTCTTTGGTGTGGGGGCTGTTAGTAGCTGCAGTATTGCTGGCAATTGCAACTGCTTTGTTTTTGATTAGAGGCATTGTTATGCCAATTAAAGCCTTAGCAGAAGCGGCAGAAGATTTACGTTCTGGGGAGGGGGACTTAACAAGACGAATTCCTGATTTTGGACAAGATGAAATTGGTGAAACAGCAAAAAGCTTTAATGGGTTTATTGAGCGTTTACAAAATATTTTGCTAGATATTCAAGCATCAGTTGAAGCCATTGCTCACAGTACTAATGAGGTGAGTACCACTTCTAAAATGTTGAGCTCTACCTCTAACCAACTGGCCACCAGTGTGGAAGAAACCAGTGCTTCTCTTGATCAAATGAGCTCTTCAATATCAATGAATACGGATAATTCCAAAGTAACGAATGGTATTGCAACTCAGTCGAGCGCAGAAGCTCATGACGGCGGACAAGCAGTAAATGATACGGTCAATGCAATGACGGAAATTGCGCAAAAGATTGGAATTATTGAAGATATTGCCTACAAAACTAATCTATTAGCACTGAATGCAGCTATAGAAGCGGCACGGGCTGGTGAACACGGTAAAGGCTTTGCCGTTGTGGCAGATGAAGTTAGAAAACTTGCAGAAAGAAGCCAAGTTGCAGCCCAGGAAATCAGTACATTAGCGGACAACAGTGTGAAAGTGGCACAACATGCTGGAGACATGTTGAATCGAATGGTGCCGAACATTCAAAAAACTGCAGACTTAGTTCAAGAAATCACAGCCGCATCTACAGAGCAAAGTACAAGTGTTGCTGAAATCAACCGAACAGTTTCTCAGCTTGACGATATTGCTCAACAAAATGCGTCGGCGTCTGAAGAATTGGCATCAACTGCCATCATGGTACAAGAGCAAACTGGTGAAATTCGTAAGACGGTTAATTTCTTCAAGCTTAAAAAAGCCGACCCGTATTCCCAAAGTCGACATAATCAATCTGGACCTCTTAATTACAGTCATACGCGGAACGATATTATTCAGCCAGCAGAGAAGAAAAACATGAAACATGTCGATGGTTTTATCCCATTTGATGATTAACAGCTGTGTAGGAAGTGCGCTAGATAAAGGAAATTGAGTGAGGTCCAAATGAGATTGAGTGGCTTAAGAGTAGAACCGACAGATAAGAGCACGGTTGTTGAAAGTGAGAAATACTTAGAGTTTAAAGTGGATGGAAAACTATTCGCTTATAACATTAATAAGGTCGCTGAAATTATGGAGTTTCCGGAAATTGAATCTATCCCTCTGTCTCCAGGTTTTCTCTTAGGAGCGATAAATCTAAGAGGCGATGTCATTCCAATAATCGACTTAGCGATTTGCTTGAATCGGGTCTCAACCCCAGTGACTGCGAAAACGTGTGTGGTTATATCCGATGTGGATTATCAAGGTACCGTCTATAAAGTAGGGAATAAAGTCGATATCGTCACTCGTGTTATGGATATTGAAACAGTCCAAATAGATAAAGCGCCCGATCTTGCGGGTCAATTGGAACATCGAGTTCTGGTTGGAGTTGCTAAGTTAGATAACCGACTATTATCAATCCTTAATGTCGATTCATTAATGACTCATGCTCAGCTGGATTGGTTAAAGGAATCTCAGTTCTGCGATGAACAAAATTTGGCGCAGTTACAGGCATTAGGGAGAGATGTGTGAATCAAGCTAGTTCGGAACAAGAGGTAATGGAAGATGCCCATTCAATAAGTGCCTGCTTATTAGTAGATATTGGTGGTGAAGTCTTTGGTATTTCAGTCGGCAGTGTCAAAGAAGTGATTGAATTCGAATCAATCACTACAGTACCGATGTGCTCTGGCAAAGATGGAAACGGCATTGTGAGTGGTGTCATTAACGTAAGAGGCAGCGTAGTACCTGTCATTGATGCAGGAAAGCGTTTAGGGCTACAGCATGAGAAAGCTTACGATAAATACAGCTGCATTGTCTTGTACGAAAGTTACGATGAAGCCAGTAATGTGGTGGTGACTGTAGGTATTTTAGTTAATCGAGTAAAAGCAATTGAAGGTTTAGCACAAGAGGCCTTAACCGATGCTCCCTATTTTGGTGTGCATATTCCTGCTCACTTTGTCTCAACAATGGCGCGTATAGAAGATCAGGTATTTATCATTTTAGATATGCCCGTTTTACTGAATTTATCGTCAATTAATCAAGACATCCTGTCGAATCAGAAGCAACTCTTTAACCAACTTTTGAGTTGAAGGTGCAGGTTTTACAAGCTAGTCGCTTTTTAAAAGATAGAGCGGATTATTTAAAATTAACGCAGAACATTAAAAGCTAACGCAGATCATTAAAAGCTATAAACGGATTGGTATAGCTCTATAAAGGCGATTTCACCTATGACTGAACTGAGTGATTCTGGCTTCAAGCATATTCAACGCTTATTTGAAAACCACACAGGTATTCAATTAGCGGATCATAAAAAAATGGCAGTTGCGAACCGGTTATTTGGTAGATTAAATCACTTTAATTTTGACGATTTTGGTGATTACCTGAGTTTGTTAGATCAAACATCACACCAGCGAGAACTTCAAATTTTCATCGATAAACTCACAACGCATGAAACCTATTTTTTTAGAGAAAAAGACCAATTTGATTGGTTAGAAGAACACCTTTCCCAATATAAAAATCAAGAACCATCCCATACCATATCGATTTGGAGCGCAGCATGCTCAAGCGGAGAGGAAGTCTACAGTCTAGCGATGATACTCCATGCAAACCTAGGAGGTGACGGTTGGAATGTATTTGGAAATGATATTTCAGAAGTGGCGATTCAAACCGCTCAGGTTGCTAACTACCCCATTAAAAAAGCGCAACGAATTCCTAAACCTTATCGAAATGCTTACTGTTTAAAGGGGGTGGGTGAATTCGAAGGGAAATTTACCCTGTGCGAAGAGATCAAGCGGCGTTGTATGTTCACCTCTCACAACTTACTTCAATTCGACCAAGAAACATCGATTAAATTTGACATTATCTTTCTACGGAATGTGCTCATCTATTTCACACCGATGAAACAAAAAGAAATCGTGGATAAGGTGATCGATAGGCTCAGTTTCGGCGGGCATTTATTTTTAGGGCACAGTGAAAATATTGTTCGTGACCATAGCGAACTTGAGCAGGTTGAACGCTGTATTTATAAGAAGGTCTCTCTATGACGATTAATGTTTTTATTGTTGATGATTCAGCCGTAATAAGGCAGGTATTAGGTGAAGTGGTGAATGCTGACCCTGACCTTAAATTAATAGGAGTAGCGCCAGATCCTGTTCTTGCCATTCGAAAAATGAATAAGCATATGCCAGATGTCATTTTACTTGATATCGAAATGCCAAAAATGGATGGCATAACTTTTCTTAAAAAGGTAATGACTGAGCACCCAATTCCCGTTGTTATTCTATCTGCTCTTACTGAATCTAACCCTGACTTGTGTTTAGAAGCGTTATCTTCAGGGGCGGTAGAGGTTGTGAATAAACCCTCGAGCAATTTGAGTCATTACCTTCAGTCTTCTGAAATTCAAGGGCTTTTAAGTGGAATTAAACGGGCCGCAAAAATGAAGGTTCGCCCTGTTAGATACCTTGGGGAGGCGAGTTTCAGAAAACGTTATTCAGCAGATGTGATTATTGAACAGGAGCGCCATCATCAATCGGTCAAAACTGATGAAGTGATCGTTGTTGGAGCTTCAACTGGCGGTACAGATGCGATAGAAAAGCTCCTCATGGGTATGCCAACAGGAAGTCCGCCAATAGTGATAGTGCAGCACATGCCAGGAAAGTTTACGAATGCTTTTGCTCAACGGTTAAACACAGTGCTACAGCATCGAGTTGTAGAAGCTGAAAACCGTCAGAAGCTGGTGGCAGGATCGGTCTATATTGCACCTGGTGACGTACATACTATGATTAGTAGAGTAGAGCAAACCTACTTTATTGAACTTAAGGATGGTCCTCTTGTAAGCCGTCACAAGCCTTCAGTTGATGTTCTGTTTCGTTCAGCTGCACAACATGTTGGTGAAAATTGTATTGGGGTCATTATGACAGGAATGGGGGATGACGGAGCTCAGGGAATGGTGGAGTTAAAAAGAGTAGGGGCTTACACGCTAGCTCAGAGTGAAGACAGTTGTTTGGTATTTGGGATGCCAAAAGAAGCGATAGCTAGAGGGGGCGTTGATAAAGTCTGTTCACTGCAGAACTTGCCTTACCATATTCAAAAAACGATGGTGGGCAATGCATGACATATTCTAACCAAGCAACAGAGTCACTAGGGCTCATTAATATCATTATTAATGAACAAGGTTATATCAGTGATTTGTCTGAACAGGCCGCTGAACTATTTCGAATGGAAATGGGTGACAATATATTTTCAGCTTGTCCGATAGAATTTCTCGATGAACATTACCAACCATACCCCTGCATTGATAACCTGTGCGAAAAAATTGCTAAGCAAACTAGTGAGTGCACACTTACTCCCTATGATTTTGAATGTGGGTTAAGTTACCCAGATCGCAATGTCGTTTGGCTTAAAATACACGTTGTAGTTCGAGAGTCCTCTTTGGTTTTACACTGCAGTGATATTGGAGAACTCGTTGCAGCAAGGCGTTTGAATCGTCAACTATCAATACAAGATCCGCATACAGGCCTACTGTATCGAGAAGCTTTTTTAACGAAGATTAAAGAAGAAAACCGACACGGAACCGTATGTTGTGTTCGAATATGCAATTACCAAAGGATTAATGAAATTTGGGGGGCTGCAGTTGCTAACCTAGTGTTCATGGAAATTTTAGCGCGAGCCTATACCGAAACGAATAATGCGATTTGCAGTAAGCATTCCACAGACAGCTTCATTGTGTTTGTTCCCAGTGAAGACTCCTTAGATATTGAACATTTCTATTCGTTATTGAATGAGCCTTTCCATTTTAACGGGCGTCACTTTTTCAGTAATGTTGCCCTTGGCTATTATCAAGAAAAGCCCTCAGATGAACACGAGCAAAGCTTGAATAAAGCTGAAATGGCAATCTTAGATGTATCTGCCGAAAGAATCAGGTTAGCTGAATTTCAAGAAGATCTGGCTAAGCAAATTGAACATCAAAATAACCTAGAAATGGAATTTAGGTCTGCAATTAATGATGATTTGAATAAACATTTTCATACCACTTTCCAACCTATCCACTGCTCTCAAACTGGCAAGGTTGTCGGGGGAGAGTGTCTGATTCGCTGGGTACTTAATGGCAAAATGGTGTCACCCGTCGAGTTTATTCCTATTTCGGAAAAAACTGGAGATATAGGTTTGCTGACTCAGTTTAACATTCGCCAACTAGGTGAAATGGTCAGAGAGCTGGAGAATAAAGGAATAGATACTTCGAAGTATTTGTTTGCTTTAAACATCAGCGTGGTTGAGATCCTTGACGTAGATTTTGTAGATAAGCTAACAGAATGCATAAAGCTAAATGGGTTGGTGTCGGAGCAGGTAAAGCTTGAGCTGACTGAGTCGGCATTAATTGATAATTTCAATTACGTAAATCTGGTTCTAGAACAGGTACAAGATCTCGGCTTTAGAGTCTCGATTGACGACTTTGGAACCGGTTTTTCGAGCTTAAGTTACTTATGCCGATTAAGGTTTGATGAAATCAAGATCGACCGAGAGTTTGTTACGAATGTCGTTAGTGATAGTAAGCTTCAAACCGTTTTTAACTCGATTGCGTCTTTAGCCACAAACTTGAATAAACCTGTGGTAGCGGAAGGGGTCGAGACTTTAGAGCAGCTGATTTATGCCCAAGCGAAAGGGATTGAGTATATTCAAGGGTATTATTTCAGTAAGCCTCTACAAAAAGATGACTATATTTATCACTTGATGAGTAATCAGATTTAGAGATCAGTTCAGCAAGCGAGAGTATGAATAATGCAAAATAGGCTACAAAAAAGCGCAGCTAAATAGCTGCGCTTTGCGTTTTTATGATAGCGAAATAAATTGGTTCGCTATATTAGCGTTGTGCTGCACGCTGGCGATTCTTTCCGTTACTAGCAGGTTTGCCACCTTGACCATTCCCCGCTTTGTTGCGATTTGGCTTACCATTGCCTTGAGATTGATGACCACCAGGTCCTTTCTTAATAAAACCACTTGCAGGCTTACGACTGTTACCACTATTGCTACCACCAGCGTTTTGGTTGCCGTTACCTTGATTACCACCGCCATGGTTAGCATTGCCTTGGTTACCCGCTGGCTTTTTGCCGCCCGGTTTTGGCTTATTGCCACCTGGTTTATGGTTGCGTGGGCTCTCGCCACCAAGACCTGGCTGAGACTTACTGTGTTTAGTCGCAAAACGTTGTGAGCCATGACGACCCGATTTACGGCGTTGCGCTGGCGTTTGTGCATCAAAATCTTCTTCAGGAACCAAGCAATTTGGCTTATCACCAATCAGGTGTTTTTTACCCATACTGATTAGTGCTTCACGAATGATTTTCCAGTTATCTGGATCATGGTAACGCAATAGTGCTTTGTGCAAGCGACGTTGACGGTCACCTTTAGGAACTGGTACATCTTCACGCTTCTTGTATTTCACACGCTTCAGAGGGTTTGTCTCTGAGTAATACATCGAAGTCGCGTTACACATTGGTGATGGGTAGAAGTTCTGAACTTGGTCACATTCGTAGTTATGCTTCTTCAACCACATCGCAAGGTTTAGCATATCTTCATCTTCAGTACCTGGGTGAGCCGAGATGAAGTAAGGGATCAAGTATTGCTTTTTACCCGCTTCCGCGCTGTACTTTTCAAACATTTCTTTGAAACGATCGTAAGTACCCATGCCCGGCTTCATCATTAGGTCAAGAGGACCTTTTTCAGTATGCTCAGGTGCAATCTTCAAGTAACCACCAACGTGGTGAGTAACAAGTTCACGAACGTATTCTGGTGATTGAATCGCTAAATCGTAACGAACGCCTGAAGCGATCATCACTTTTTTAACGCCTTTCACTTTGCGAGCTTCACGATACAAATCAATCGTGTGCTGGTGATCTGTGTTTAGCTTTTCACAGATTTTAGGGAAAACACAAGAAGGGCGACGACAGTTAATTTCTGCTTTTGGATCAGAACAACCTAGGCGGTACATGTTCGCAGTAGGACCGCCTAAATCAGAAATTGTGCCGGTAAACCCAGGAACTTTATCGCGAATTTCTTCTAACTCTTCAATGATCGATTCTTTAGAACGGTTTTGAATGATACGACCTTCATGTTCTGTGATAGAACAGAAAGAACAACCACCAAAACAGCCACGCATGATGTTCACTGAAGTTTTAATCATGTCGTATGCAGGGATTTTAGCTTTGCCATACATCGGGTGTGGTACGCGCGCATAAGACAAACCAAAAACATAATCCATTTCTTCCGTTGAAAGAGGGATAGGCGCTTGGTTAACCCAAAGTTCACGGTCACCGTGGCGCTGAATTAAGGCGCGACCGGAGTACGGGTTTGTTTCTAAATGCAGAATACGGCTAGCGTGAGCGTAAAGGATACGGTCATTGTTTAGCTTTTCGTAACCAGGGATACGAACGGCTGTTGTTTTTGCATCGTGACGAGAAGGGCGAATTGTAATAGGTTGCGCTTTTACTTCTTCAGCTTTTTCATCTTTCTTAGTATCGCATTGCGTTTCTACTTCGTAAGGGTTAACCGGAACATACGCTTTATTCGGCTTTTCAATACGAGAAGAGTCAATGATTTTAAAGCCTTCAGGGGCTGCTGCTATATTGATTGCAGTACCACGGATATTGGTCAGCGTTGACATATCTTCGCCGTCTGCAATTCGGTGTGCTACTTCAACCAGAGCTCGTTCAGCGTTGCCAAACAGTAGGATGTCAGCTTTTGCATCAAACAATACAGAGCGACGAACTTTATCCGACCAGTAATCGTAGTGCGCAACACGTCGTAAACTTGCTTCGATACCACCAAGAACGATTGGCGTGCCTTTGTAGGCTTCGCGACAACGTTGAGAATAAACCAGAGTTGCACGGTCAGGACGCTTACCACCTTCGTTGTTTGGCGTATAAGCATCATCGTGGCGTAATTTGCGATCAGAGGTGTAGCGGTTGATCATGGAATCCATGTTACCCGCTGTGATGCCAAAGAATAGGTTAGGTTTACCTAGCTTCATGAAGGCATCTTTATTGTCCCACTTTGGTTGAGCAATAATACCCACGCGGAAACCTTGAGCTTCTAGCAGACGACCAATAATAGCCATACCAAAGCTCGGGTGATCAACGTAAGCGTCACCAGTTACAATAATAATGTCACAGCTGTCCCATCCAAGAGCATCCATCTCCTTTCTACTGGTAGGCAAAAAAGGTGCGGTTCCGTAGCACTCGGCCCAGTATTTTTTGTGTTCATGAATAGGAGTGATATCGCTGTACATATTTCAACCTCTGATTTTTGAGGCGGGAATTATAGCGAGATGTAGTAAGACTAGCTAGCGGAACATACCCCTGAAAAGTTTACTGGCATTATTGAGCTTGAATTTTTGTTTAGAAAGCTAGTTGAATATGAGCTATTGTTAGTATACCTGCCCTATGCATTGAGGTGAGCATGGAAGCTGCCCAAGTTTTTAGCACAGATACTCCTGAGGTAATCACTGACAAGGTGGACCCACATACCCTTTTTGATTGGGATTTAAACCTTGCCAGTAAAGAGTTTGAATGTGACTTCGCATCATTAAATCTACTACTTAAACCCACTCATATCATTAAAACCTATTTTGACGTAATTAACCTGATGACCATGAGGTTCCAAAATAAATTAAAACAAGCGATGAAAAATGCCTTAAATTCGGGCGATGGTCAGTTCGTTAGTTGTTGTTTGTCTACAGAAAATGGCACGCTTACCTATGTTGAAATATATATGGAACTTGGAGCTCCTAATTGCTTGAAAGGCACAATTCGTCCCTTATTTGCTTTTACTTCTAGCAGTGAAATTGCCAATATTTTTGGTGCCCTTTTTGAAAGCTCACAATACGGTATTGTGGTTACAGATGAAGACACGCGAATTATCGCTTGTAACCAATATTATGAAAAACAGTCTGGTTATGAGTGCTCTTCACTTGTAGGGCTTAGAACGTCTATTTTTAATGCAGGAAAGCACTCCAACCAATTTTATAAGAAAATGTGGACGGCATTACACGAGCAAGGTTCTTGGTCTGGGGTTATGTTGGCGAGGAATAATTCTGGTGCGGTTTATCCACAAAATATGACAATTCAAAGAGTGGAGCCATCGGAAGGAAAAGTGTATTACGTGGCTTTTACAACCAATCTGTCTGAAAGCTTATCGTCAATTGCAGAGAAGAACTTAGGTGGTATTGATTTACTGACTCAGCTACCAACGAAAGAAAGAATGTTAACCCAGCTTGAAGCTTTGCTTGAATCAAAAGAGCAGGAGACGGGAATACTCGTATTGAGTATTAAGCCTCAGTTTGATCAAGAGTGGGTGTTTGATGATCAAAAAATCTTCTCCGACATTTTGTCGCATAATCGTGGTTCTCGTATTACAGGTTATGCGGGCAGTGGAACTTATATAGCATGTATAGAATTTGTGATATCTGATCAAAAGCAGTTCGTACAATCTCTTAATAATGCGGTTCGGTATTACTTCCTAGGGCTTAAAACCGTTGCAAGTGAAAGGTTATATGCGGCTATTTCTAAAGGACAGGTTGGGGCTTCAATTCTAGATGTTGACGCAGATAAGCCTAGTCGGCTCTTGTCACATGCGGTGCAGGCAATGATCGGTGCTAAAGAGTTTGGAGGTAAATCTATTAATTATTTCCACAGTAATACCCATAAGGAAATGGTGAAGAAGCAGCAATTGGAAATAATAGTTCAGAATGCAATAAACGATCAGCAGCTTAATGTCCACTACCAACCGATTGTAAATGCTCAAACAGGAAAGGTAATGATGTTTGAAGCATTATGCCGTTTTCCTTGTGTGGATGGTGAGACGTTTAATACACAAGTTATGGTCGAAATAGCAGAGGAATTAGGGCTGGTTGTTGATCTTGATAGAGCCATCGCAATGAAAGCTCTATCTGATCATGATGAACTTCGTCGTATTTTTGGAGAAGGTGTAGGGCTGACTTTGAATTGCTCGTTAAGAACGAAAGACAGCACGCAAAAAGCATTGGTGGATACAGCAAAATTGGTTTGCGCAAACACAGAACGCCCAGATCTGATCACGATTGAATTAACTGAAAGTGGCCAGTTCTTTAGTAAGGATGAACAAAATAGTGCAGTAGGACGTATTCGAGCGTTAGGTCTCAGTGTCGCTATTGATGACTTTGGTTCTGGATATTCTTCTATTTCATATTTAAGTGAAAGTAAGTTTAATAAGCTTAAAATTGATCGAGAGCTGATAATTGATATTCACGAAAGTACATGTAAGCAAAATATCATCGAAATGGTGACCAAATTGGCACACACATTAGGTGTCGAGGTGGTGGCAGAAGGTATTGAAAAGCCGGAAGAACTACGCATCATGCAGTTAGCAAATGTGGATTATATTCAAGGATATTTATTTGATAAACCGAGAGAGCTGAGCGAATTATTGGCAATGTACGGTGATCAAGAGGGCGTAGGTCCTTTTGAGGAAATGGCCCAAACACACGTTGATACTAAGTCAATCCTCTCTTTGTTTCGTAATGCACCACCGCAAATGAGCCCAGGTGATCCATTGTCATTGGCTGTTCAAAATTTGAAACGAGATGGGATTAAAATGGTTCCTGTCACCGTTGACAGTAAATGCGTAGGGCTGCTGGATCAGCAAATGGTGAACCTGCATATGACGCCAAGTATGGGGACGGATTTAGAATCAGCTAAAGAAGCGAAGATCTGGAGTAAGCCGATTAATCAAATTATGTCTGTCGATTTCTCTGTAATAAATGTGAACAAATCTTTAGATGAGATCCCTAGATTAATTGAAGAAGGAGTGCAATTCCCTTGGGTATTAGTCAACGACGCTGAACATTATAAAGGGATGTTAAATGAGTCTGATTTACTTAAATATTGTTTGCCTTGGAGCGGATAAACAAGATCTTTTAATAATTCTTAGTGAGTGTTTTTTCTAGTATTTGTTATTATCTGCGCAAATAATCGATTTGTAATGAATGGCTAATGATTGAATCTCTCTTAATACAATTCCCACCTATGTTGTTAGGTGCACAATTAATTCTTACCTTAGTGCTTGTAAAAGGCGACATCTGCCCAGGCCAAAGAGGTCGTGTGCATAAAATGTTGCCTTCAATCGGTGTACTTTGGTTGGCGGTAGCGTCTCTTAGAATCGAAGCCTTTCTTGTTGTATTCGCCATCTTTTACTTTTTCTCACAAGTTCAGACGAAAAAAACGCGAGATCAAGGACCTACCTGGGTCTTGTATTTGGCATGTGGTTTGGCTCTATCATTCGTAGGGATACAAGCTGCTGAACAAGTAAGTTTACCTGCCGTTATTGCTACAGTCGTACTGGTTGCTCTACTGGGCTCATCTTTTGCTCACTTATTATTGACGATAGCGCGAACACGTTTGCAAGCATTCCATAACATTTTGCCTGTAGCGGGCGTATTGAGCAGTATGTTGTTGGTGCTAGTGACTGTACTCAATGTTTACTCTATACCTGAAGCGGAGTTGGAGCTTATTACTTCAGACTTATTGTTTGGTTTTGCATTACTGATTTCAGCCGTTGTTGTGTGGTGTTGGCATCTGTTTTTTACAAAACCACCAGAAAAAGCCCAACTCTTTATTAGTTTGTTTATGTTGCTAGGGGCGATTACTGTTTTAGCTCCAACGTGGGCAATCTAAGGTTTCAGAGCTCCCTAATATCTATTGTAAAAAGAGGTTAAACCGTTCGTTTTAACTGTTAAATTGTGATCTTCTAATGAGCAAGGTTGCACTTCGCGTTCTAAACTTAAACCATGAGTGTGTTCTTAAGGAGTGCGGAATGGATTTAAGTAACGTGAGAAATTTAGATAATATTATTCTGCTAGGAATTGTGAACGAAAAGCTTCGTTTAGAGTGTGACAGCTTTGAAGATTTAGTCAGCATGTATGAGATGGATGTTGAAAATGTGGTGGGTAAACTAGATATATTGGGATACCAATATGATCCATTAACGAATCAGTTTAAATCTTATGCTCGCTAACGGCTTTATTTGGCGTTAATTATGCCTACAAATTGTTAACCCGTAGCAAGCTGTTAATGAATAGAGTGAATTGCTTGATAATAAAGCCGTAGACTTATTGGCAAGTCTGCGGCTTTTCAATTTTTCTAGTAACCATTTGCACTTTTCTAGCAGCCTGTTACTACGGATTGGGTTTCTAGAGAAACCACTTCAGAGCCTACTACTTCAAATGCATAATATGCATAGCACTTATCGGTTAAAGTATACGATTCAGGAAACAAAAACATTCCCCAACCACTAATATCATTTGAAATCCAACTGCCAGGTGTTTGATCGATGACACATAGCGGGTCGGTACACTTATAGCTTAAAACACCACTTGAGCCAAAATCTCTATATCCATTTCCCACGTGAGTAATACCGGCGACAAACAACTCACCTAAGCGCTCGTCCCAAATTTCTTGGGGAACACCAAAATAAGTATTGATCGGTACTCCTTCTACACTAACAGCAACATCTCGTTGGGTATCTAACCCTTGAAGAATGGCATTTACTCTTACATTATCAACAATATACCTAAAAGATGCCGCTATGTTTTCAACAATAGCTGTATTAGCATCTTGTTTTAAGGATAAATACCTAGGCAGAGCTACGGTCGACAAAATAGCTAAAATACTAATAACAACAATAAGCTCTATGAATGTGAAACCTTTTTTATCTTTCAAATGGCCACCAAATATATGCAAGTTCATAGCAATCTGAGCATAAAACTAACATACAACTGAAATAATCCTCTTTCACCTTTTACAAATATTGTATGTTCAAGCACAGTTTTTGCCGTAAATTCGATGATTTATGTTCAGCGCCATTAATACCGATTTCCATTAAGTGAACGAAGTGGCTTTAGACAACTTTAATGCCATCTAAATGGCTCTTACTTTGTTGACGAGCTGTACTGAAGAAAGCTTGTAGATAACGCTTATCTTTTTCCGAGTTACGAACAGCAGCAAAAAGGCGTCGAGATAATCCACTCCCTAAAGGCTTACTCGTAATCAGTCCTTGTCTCGAAAATTCACTGATAGCCCAATTAGGCAAGGCTGATGCGCCTAAACCTGCCGACACCATTTGCACTAGCATTAGCGTATTATCGGCTTGCTTCCATTTTTTTGGCTCAACACCTGCAGGCTGCAAGAAGTGCTTTACTACATCTAACCTCTGTTTTTGAACAGGGTAAGAGAGCATGGTTACGTCAGCTAAATCTTCAGGTTCAATGCAATCCTTATCAGCTAAAGGTGAGTTTGTTGCAGTGATTAGTCGCATTTCAAAATCGAATAAAGGCTCGTAATGCACTTCTGATCTTGGCTGAATATCTGATGTTATCACTAAGTCCAATTCACCAGCCATCAATGCGGGTAGTGGTTCAAAACCAAAACCTGAAGAGAAATCAAGTGTCACACTTGGCCAAGCTACCTGGTATTCCTTTAACGCAGGCATTAGCCATTGGAAACAAGAGTGGCATTCAATCGCCATGTGTAAGCGACCATTCACATCTTCTTTCAAACTTGCGAGTTCATTCTCTGCTTTTGCAAGTTTCGGTAACACTTCGTCAGCTAGTTTAAGAAGAATTTGACCTTCAGAGGTGAACTTGACTGGGCGGGTTTTACGAAGGAATAACTGCCCACCAATACGAGCTTCTAAGTCTTTGAGTTGATGAGAAAGTGCAGACTGCGTTAAATGCAGCGATGTTGCTGTTGCTGTTAACGATCCACTGTCACGTAACGTGGTTAATGTTCGCAGATGTTTGAGCTCTATCATGAGTATTCCTCATTTTCCCTAAGCCAATATAATTTTTGTTAATGATCACACCCTACTTTGTTTCATAAAACAAGTAAACGTCTAGACGTCTAAATAAAATTCGTTTAATTCATGAATAAAACGTTCAACATGAAATTTTATAATAAACAAGATGAATATTTGGAGGTTGTTCATAAACCACATTCAATAGATAGTTTAGCCATCCAGACGCCTTATCAAGCATTCAGCATGAAATAGCAGTCTGACCAAATTACTAAAAATTGAATAAGGAACAGGCTCATGACAACGACAACGCATATTCTAGGCTACCCGCGTATTGGCGAAAAAAGAGAATTAAAATTTGCGCTAGAGAAATACTGGCGTGGTGAAATCAACCAATCAGAGCTAAAAGAGCTAGGTAGTGAATTAAGAAATCGTAATTGGCAGGTGCAAGCAGACGCGAACCTAAGTTTTGCAACTGCGGGCGACTTCGCATGGTATGACCATGTATTAACTACCACTCTATTGTTGGGTCACGTGCCAAAGCGTCACGCTGGTGGCTCAGAAGATGAAAAAGACTTTCCTGATTTAGATACACTTTTCCGAGTTGGTCGTGGTCAATCACAAGAACAATCGACTTGTTGTGGTGGCAGCCATGGGTCAACGAGTGAAGGCACTGCTGCATCAGATATGACGAAGTGGTTTAATACTAACTACCATTACATCGTGCCAGAATTCAGCAAAGATGATTCATTTGAAGTCAGTTGGCCTCAGCTATTTGATGAAGTGAATGAAGCGGTTAAAGCCGGTCATAAAGTGAAACCTGTCCTATTGGGACCATTATCTTACCTTTACCTTGGCAAAGAAGTAGAAGATGGTTTTGATCGTCTAACGTTACTTCCTCGCCTACTGACGGCTTACCAAGCTATTCTGGCTAAGTTATCAAAGCTCGGAGTGGAGTGGGTGCAAATAGATGAGCCAATCCTTTCTCTTGAATTGGAAAAATCATGGGCAGATTCATTTAAGCTGGCTTACCAAGTGCTGCAAAGCGATGTAAAGCTTCTTCTTACGACTTACTTTGATTCTGTTACAGACACCCTAGATAGGATTATAGAACTGCCAGTTGATGGCCTTCACATTGACCTGTCAGCTGCGCCAGAACAATTGGATGAAGTTGTAAATAAATTGCCGAAAGATTGGGTTTTATCGGCTGGTGCTATCAATGGGCGAAATGTATGGCGTGCAGACCTTGCAACACAACTTGCTAACCTTCAACCAATCAAAGAGAAGCTAGGTGACAAGTTGTGGGTAGCAAGCTCATGTTCACTGTTACATAGCCCAGTCGATCTAGAATTAGAAGAAACGCTAAGCGAAGAAGTAAAAAGTTGGTTTGCTTTTGCGAAACAGAAAGTCACAGAAGTGAGCTTACTAGGCGCCGCGTTAGATGGTGACCACAACGCAATTTTAGCGTGTGAGACTTACAGCCAACCAATTGTGGATCGTAAAAGTGCAACGCATGTGAATAAGCCGCAAGTACAGTCTCGTTTGAATACAATCACTAAAGCATTAGCGCTACGTAGCGAACCTTATGCAGTGCGAACTGCACACCAGTCGAAGGTGTTAGGTTTGCCACTACTTCCAACCACTACTATTGGTTCATTCCCGCAAACAGGTGAAATTCGAGTTCAGCGTAGTGCATACAAAACAGGGCAATTGACTGAAGCTGAATACAATACCGCATTAAAAGGTCACATTGCAGACGCAGTTAAACGCCAAGAAGCACTTGATTTAGATGTACTTGTACATGGTGAAGCTGAACGAAATGACATGGTTGAATACTTTGCTGAAAACCTAGCGGGCTTCCAAACAACAAAATTTGGTTGGGTGCAAAGCTATGGTTCTCGTTGCGTTAAGCCAGCTATTGTTGTCGCGGATATTGAACGTGAAAAACCAATAACCGTAGAGTGGTCAACGTATGCTCAGTCTCTTACGTCAAAGCAGATGAAAGGTATGTTGACGGGACCTGTAACGATACTGTGCTGGACATTCCCACGTGAAGATATTTCTCGTAAGGAAATCGCCAATCAATTGGCTTTTGCATTACGTGATGAAGTATCAGACTTGCAAGATGCGGGGATTAATATCATTCAAATTGATGAGCCTGCGATTCGTGAAGGTTTACCACTTAAGAAGGGCGATCACGCTGAATATCTAGAGTGGGCGGTTGATGCCTTTAAAATATCTGCGGCGAGCGCGAAACCAGAAACTCAGATTCATACTCACATGTGTTACAGCGAATTTAACGAGATCATTGACTCAGTGGCTGATTTAGATGCAGATGTCATCACGATCGAAACCTCTCGTTCAAATATGGAACTATTGAAAGCATTTGAAGAGTTTAACTATCCGAACGAAATTGGTCCTGGTGTTTACGATATCCACTCACCAAATATTCCTTCAGAAGAGTGGATTATTGATCTATTGAAAAAAGCGGCAGAGAAGATTCCAGCTGAGCGATTATGGGCTAACCCAGATTGTGGTCTTAAAACTCGTAATTGGGCTGAAACAGAAGCCGCATTAGCAAACCTAGTCTCAGCAACGAAAACACTTCGTAAAGAATGGGCTGAAGCTTAAACCAATAAATTAACTGAGAGTTGGCTTTCTAGAGTTTCAGGTTCCTTTGAATATCTAGACATAAGCTAAAATTTACCTGAAAAAAACGCCAGCATTAAGCTGGCGTTTTTGTATTCACTAAAAAGCTATGTACTTCTTAAATACTTAGTTTCTTACCTTCTAACTACTTACTTGCACAAGTCTCTTTATTGATCAGTTGCTCAACGACCAGTTGACCACGGGTATTTCGTATTTTGATGTTGTACATCAAACCCATGTCAATGTTGGAACGTATATCTGAACTAGTGCAGTAGCTATTGATGCTCATTGCTAAAACGTCTGAAACAGGTCTGGCACCTTGCTCATCTTGATTGTAAATCATCATGATTTCTATGACGTTTTTCTTAGCTAGCACTCGCATTACAGATAAAGGTCCGTACTCAATCGGTAAGCCGGCAGATAACACACCAGCACGATGCTGAGCCATCATTTCTAACTGACGCTGTTCGTCTGCATTATTAGAGCTACAGCCCGAGAGTAATGCCGTTAAAGCTAAGGTACTTAAAATCCACTTTTTCACGTTAGAATACTTTTTTAAATGGTTTAACAATGACGTTTTGATAAACACCAGCTTCAATGTAAGGGTCTGAGTCAGCCCATGTTTGCGCATCTTCCAATGAATTGAACTCAGCAATAACCGTTGAACCAGTAAAACCAGCTTCACCAGGGTTATCAGAATCGATAGCTGGCATAGGCCCTGCAGTTAACAGACGACCTTCGTTTTGTAATTCTTGAAGCCTAGCTAAATGTTGCGGGCGAACACTGAGTCGCTTTTCTAAAGAATTCTCAACATCTTGAGAAAAAATCACGTACCACATATGGGATATCCTTATTGAGATTCACTACGGGTGATAGAAAGGGCATGCCGCTAATTTACGCGAACTGAAAAGGAATAAAAGGGGGAAATTTAATAAAGTGTGAAACTGTACGAAACGTGTTGTGAGTCAGGAGCCTTTGGTTACTTTAATCGTAACCAAAAGCTGAACATAAATATGTTGGGTTGATGATTCAAAAGTGTTCTTCACAGAAGCGGTTTGTGGGAAGCCCTATACAGGGTTAACAGCTCTAGGTTTGCCTTCAGTATCAACAGCTACATAGTTGAACGTAGCATCACAAACCATAAAGCGGTCTTCAACGCCATGCTCTTTTACCGGTTTAACCCACACTTCTAAGTCAATGCTCATTGATGTGCGACCGATTTTAGTACATTCCCCATAACAACAAACTACATCACCTACACGAACCGGTTTTTTAAATGTGATACTTGAAACGGAGACTGTCACTATTCGTCCTCCCGAAATTTCTTTCGCAAGTATCCCACCAGCAAGATCGAGTTGAGACATGATCCAACCGCCAAAAATGTCACCATTGGCATTGGTGTCTGCTGGCATAGCAAGAGTACGTAAAAGTAATTGGCCCTTCGGCGCATCAATAGTTTGACTCATTATAAGGATTTCCCAGAACAACAAATAAGCAAGCGGCCAATAACATGAAAGCTATTGGCCGCTGTATAGATTAATTAAGTCGATTATATCAAAAAGGTGACTTTAGGTGTCACTTTGAAACATTAGTTATCGTCTGAATTTTTATCTGTTAACTCTTGTTGTTTCTCTTTTGGGAGATTCTTGTAGATATATCCCCCAGTTAATAAGGTAAACCCAAAGGTGGCAGCCAGTAAGCCGAATACCTTGAAGTTAACCCAAGTATCAAGAGGGAGGTTAAAAGCAACATAAACATTAAGAATAGCGCAAACTGCAAAGAAGCAAGTCCAAGCCCAGTTGATTTTATTCCATACAGAGTCGGGTAGGGTGATCTCTTTTCCTAGCATGCTTTTAATTGCTGACTTACCCATTAAGTGACTTACGGTCAAACCAATCGCAAAAAGAGAATACACAATAGTGACCTTCCACTTAATGAAGTTGTCATCATGTAAGAAAATAGTCATGCCGCCAAATACCGCCACCATTAAGAAAGTGACGACCTGCATTTTTTCTACTTTTTTGTAGATAAAGTAAGTGAGGATAATTTGAATGGCTGATGCAACAATTAAAGCGCCAGTAGCTGTGTAGATGTCATACATCTTATACAAGGCAAAGAAAATAATAAGAGGAATGAAATCAAGAGTTTGCTTCATTGGAAATGAATATCCATGTAGTTGAGTTGCTGACAGTCTAACGAAAACTGTCTCGATGCTAAATAGCCCGAGACAATTGGAATTAAGTTTTTTGCCCGATACGAGATCTTAACGAAGGGTGCTAGTCTGATACCGAGGAATGAGGTTTTTGATATCTTCTAAATAGCCTTCGCTTTTTAGGTCATCAAGAGTACTTTCTAATTCTTGTTCACTCATTGCAAAGCATGTTGACTTGCCTGTCGTTAAATCAAGATATTCATGGTACTCGCGCTCTGTAAAGTGCCCAATTCTGTCCATCAGTAGGGTTTTAATTCCGTGGTGAATTAAGCCGTAGTATGTGTGTCTTTCGAGAGTCATAGCCGATCCTCCATATGCTCGCCGTAGGGGTATGAGTGGCGAATGTCCGTACTAAAACTGTTACTGATGACCCTGCAAACAAAGTGCCAAAAAATGTATCGTTCAGAGTTGCTAGTGACGAGTTCTCAAAACAATAAGGTATTTAGGTAGTTATAATTTAGAGCGAAGAAAAAATAAGTACATGCATTATGAATACGATATTGATTACTAATATGAGAGTTAATTTGCATATTAAAATCTGGCGCTTTATAAGCGATTCTTATTTTGAAAACTATTAGGCATTACTTAATCTCTGATTTTAATAACCACTCCATTAAAGTGGTAAGAGAGGTGTTTTGGCGGCTTTTAGGTTGAAGAAAGAAATATCCATTGCCTGAAAAAACGGTGTCAGGGCTAACTCTGGTTAATCGACCTAATTGCACATCTTGATCAGCTAAAGTGATATCGCCAATAGCAATGCCAAACCCTTGGATTGCTGCGTTCATTGATTGATCTAAAGTGGCGAATTGCTGATTCTTTTTACCAGCGAGTTCTTTACTACCAATAAATTCTAGCCAAAGCTTCCAATCACTCTGTTCTTTATTCGCATGTAACCAAGTGTAATCACTCAACTTGAATGGCTTAATGAAATGGTTTGACTCGGTCACTTTATGGCTTGGGTCGATAACCTGGGGATTACACACAGGTGTCAATTGTTCATTAAAAAGTAGCTGACTGATAATTGAGCTTTGCTTAGGTTTTTTGCCGTAGGTAATTACTGCATCGAAAGGGTCAAACGTTGGCTCAAATACATGCTTAATTGTAGAAGTCAGTTCTACATCAATATCTGGGTAATGCTGCTGAAAAGATAAAAGCTTAGGTAATAGCCATGAAGTAATACAGCTTGGGGCATTCAACCTGATTTTCGAAGGCGATGTGGCAATTTGACTCAAAGCAGATTGCAGTTGATCAATTGTGTCTTGAATTAAAGGGACAAGTAATTCGCCTTTAGGTGTCAAAGATAACCCACGAGCATGACGATAAAACAATTCGCAACCAACCGACTCCTCCAAAGAGAGTATCTGCCGACTCACCGCGCCTTGGGTGAGGTTTAATTCATTAGAGGCGTGGGTGAAATTTAAATGCCGAGCCGTCGAGAGAAAGGCTTGTAGTGTTTTAGTTGAAGGTAGGTTGCCATTCATAGCTTTAGTCCTTTTTTCATCATAATTTTAGTTCTGTATTTCACTAATCTCACCACAAGCCATGAAAATAAATTATGGCTATTATGTAATTATTTCGATTCATTTTCCAATGGATATTTGTTTGAATGTAAATAGTTAAGCATCATTAGTGATTCGATATTCTCTAATTAGGCATTATTTGACTAATGATGCGTATGGCATATATCTAAATTCATTGGGAAGGTAAGGGATTTGACAAGTTTAATGGAAAGGCTAGTGCCAAAGGCGGTAAAAAAATTAATACCTTACCAGTCTGCAAGAAGAATAGGTGGCAATGGACGGATATGGCTGAATGCCAATGAACTGGAAGCTTCATTGAGTTTGGATTTTAACGAGAATCCAAAGAGCTTAGATAAAAGAAGCTATAACCGTTACCCAGATTTTCTGCCGCATGACATTGCTAAGGCTTACCAAAACTATTGTAGAACGAACGCTGCTACGGTGGCGGTAAGAGGGGCTGATGAAGCGATAGATTTACTGATAAGAGCTTTCTGTCAGCCAGGTAAAGATAAAATATTAATTAGTTCCCCGACTTATGCCATGTATGAGTTTTGTGCAGATGCATTATCCATTGAAACAGTTGATGTGCCTTTGAAGTCGGACTTCAATTTAAATGTCTCTGAAATCATCTCCCAGGCAAAAAATGCCAATATCGTTTTCTTATGCTCTCCAAATAACCCAACAGGTAACGCAATACCTAAAACCGACTTGATTGAGGTTCTCGAGGGGACGAAAAACTCAGCATTAGTTGTGGTCGATGAAGCTTATATCGAGTTTGAATTGAGTTCATCTGTAGTTGACCTCATTGCTGATTACCCAAATCTGGTTGTGGTTAGAACACTCTCTAAAGCATTTGGCTTGGCGGCGGTGCGTTGCGGATTCATTTTATCTAGTGAAGAAGTGATGAGTTATGTAGCTAAATTAATTCCGCCTTACCCAATGCCTGATTGTTCAGCTGAAATAGTATTGAAAGCGTTATCAGAGGAAGGGCTAAAACTAATGAAAGCTAAAACAGCAGAGCTGATTAATACGCGAAATGAGTTTGCCCAAACACTGAGCGAGTTCGATTTTATTGAGGAGGTTTACCCATCTTCGACTAACTTTGTGCTGTTACGAGTGAATGAAAACCATGATTTATTCAATGTGTTATTGAGTGATGGCATTGTTACTCGCAACCAACATCATGAACCTGCTTTACGCCATTGCGTCCGAATCAGTATTGGCAGTGAACAAAGTATGAAAGAAGTGATCTCGTCACTGACTCAATATGAGCAAGCGACTTTACAGACGGCATAGATATTACTTATCGTAAACGCATCAACTAGGAAGATAAAAATGAAAAAAATAGCATTAGGATTCGCATGTGCCACCGCTTTGTTATGTTCAGCAGTACAAGCTAAAGAGGTGAGGTTGGCTTCTGATTTTACGTACCCTCCATTTAATTATAAAAATAGCGAAGGAACACCTGCAGGGTTTGATATCGAAATCGCAGACGCACTGTGTAAGCAAGCAAGTTTAGAGTGTACTTGGGTTGCACAAAGTTGGGATTCGTTAATTCCTAGCTTACTGGCAAGGAAGTCAGATGTGATTATGGCTTCAATGCGAATTACTGAAGAGCGTAAACGAAAAGTGCTGTTCACGAATAAGTATTACCAAACTCCCGCTGTTTTCGTGGCATCTAAAAATGCATCTTTTGAGATTGATAAATCAGGCTTAGACGGAAAAACCATTGGTGTGCAGCAAGGCACGATCCATGACCGTTATGTTACTGACAAATTTGGCAAAGTTGCGAATATTAAACGCTATACAGGGCAAGATGAAGTCTACTTGGATTTGCAAAATGGTCGTTTAGACGCAACATTTGGTAATTCAGATCAGTTGTCATTGGCGTTTTTAGATAAAAAAGAAGGCGCAGGTTTCGAATTTAAAGGAAAAGCGGTGACTGATAAAGCTTATATCGGAGAAGGGACAGCTCTTGCTCTGAGGTTACAAGACAAAAAATTAGCAAAGCAATTTAACCAAGCCATTGAAGAAATTCGAGTAAACGGTACTTACGACAAAATAGCGGCTAAGTATTTCACGTTTGATATTTACGGTAGTGATCTATAGGGGTTGCTTGTGTTCATCGCCTAGAACATCAGTTAATTCGAAGTGTAGTTACTCATTAAAAGTATTAAAAACTGATTAAAAAAGCCACTCTAGGTGAGTGGCTTTTTAATGGAGTGACTCATTAAGCTTGCTGCTTGCTCAGCTCTACTTCTTTTTCTTCATCTTTAATTAAAGAATCAACAATAACTGCACACGCTGCATCGCCAGTAATGTTCAATGCTGTACGAATCATATCGAAGATACGGTCAAGAGCGAACAATAGTGGTAGACCTTCGATTGGGATGCCAGCTGCAAGTAATACCGCAACAACCAAGAAAGAAGGACCTGGAACACCAGCTTGACCGACAGCACCTAGAGTAGACGTAATAATGATTGCAATGTAAGCACCCATTGAAAGGTCAATGTTGAACAACTGCGCGAAGAAGATAGCAACTAGACCATAGTAGATCGCGTTACCAGACATGTTGATAGTTGCGCCAAGAGGCAGAACAAATGAAGCTGTAGAGTTACGAACACCAAGTTCTTTTTCAACGGCTTCCATTGTAACTGGAAGTGTTGCCATTGAAGACGCAGTAGATAGTGCAACTGCTTGTGGTTTCTTCATTACAGTTAAGAATTTCTTTGCAGAAGTCTTAGTGAAGATTTGGATCATCAGTGGGTAAGCAACGAAACCAAAGATTAGGATTGCAGCTACGTAAACAACGAACAGTTTGAACACCACCATAAGTGCGCCAAAACCAAACGTACCTACTGCTTCAGCCATAAGACCGAATACACCAAGTGGTGCAATGATCATCACTTTGTTGATCATCCAAACCATAGCATCAACAATTGCGTTTACACCGTTGATGATAGGGTCACGTTTTTCTTTCGCTTGTTTAGAAATAGCGATACCAAAGAATAAGCAGAAAACGAGAATTTGCAGAATGTTTGCTTCATTCAATGATTGGAAAACGTTGGTTGGGATCATGCCAGTAATGGTTGCCCAGAACGTAGGAAGTTCACCTTTAGATGCATATTCAGAAGAGAACATGCCTTCAACACCTGAAACATCGATGCCACGACCAGGTTCGAAAACCTCACCCATGATTAATGCAAGCGCAACAGCTAGTGCTGAAGTCAGTGCAAAGTAACCTAGTGTCGTCACGCCAACTTTACCAGCAGAAGAGCTATTGCCCAGACCTGCAGCACCTGAAATTAGTGCAACGGCAACAAGAGGGATAACCAGCATCTTGATTAAATTGATGAAGATTGCGCCTAGTGGAGCGAACATTGTTGCGCTTTCACCCATCATTGCACCAACTGCAGTACCAATGATCATTGCAATAACGACTTGTACGCCGATGTTGCTTAGTAAACTCTTTTCTTTTAACACTTCCATAACCTCTGTGCTACTAAATGGTAAATTCCTAGAATTACCCACTAATGTACGCTGTACCAATGGATAAAAATTTCGCGGTAAGTTTTACACGGATATTTTACATTTCGCAATATGAGCCCAGATGAATGCTTATGATTACTTGCTGTTTATTGATCGATTGTTTGATTTTTACACTAATGCAAACGATTGCTATTTGCGTGAGTGTTTCTATTTATAAAATTCATTAATACTAGTGGGGGAAGTGTTTTGTTGGTGAATGAGGTTTTCGAGGTTTTTCGTAGCGTTTTGTTAACATTATCCTTTGAATGCTGGCGTGTTTGAAGTGAATTTAAAGAGAAAATGGAAAGCCCTAACTTCGCTGTTAACTAGAAGTTAGGGCTGATTTGTTACTTTTGAGTTGCAGCTTTCATTGGAATAACGAAGTTAGCTAGCTCTTTAAGCATCTGTTCTGGTTGCTCTACATGTGTTTCAATGATTTTTACAACTGCAGAACCAGAGATAGCACCCGCAGCGCCAGCTTCAATTGCTTCTTTTACTTGTGCAGGAGCTGAAATACCAAAACCAAGCAGCGCTGGTGGCGCATCAAACTTGTTCAAACGATCAAGCAATGCAGTAACAGGCATGTTTGCTTTTGTTTCTGCACCCGTTACGCCTGAGCGAGAAAGTAGGTATGTGTAACCGCCACCCAGTTCAGAGACCGATTGAAGTGTTTCATCACTTGCTGTTGGTGGAGCAATAAAGATCGGGTGAACACCAAACTTCTCAGCCGCTGCAACAAACTCACCACTTTCGTTGGTTGGTACGTCTGCAATCAGTACTGAGTCAATACCCGCATTCGCACAGCGCTCGTAGAAGTTCTCGATACCACGTGCGTACACCAAGTTTGCGTACATTAGTAAGCCGATTGGTAGTTCTGGGTATTTAGCGCGGATTTGACCAATAAGATCAAAACACACATCAGGCGTAACTTTAGAATCTAACGCGCGAATGTTTGCGCCTTGGATTGTCGGACCATCTGCAAGCGGATCAGAGAATGGAATACCAAGCTCAAGTGC
Organism: Vibrio kagoshimensis; assembly: GCF_050337535.1. Taxonomy (NCBI): domain Bacteria; kingdom Pseudomonadati; phylum Pseudomonadota; class Gammaproteobacteria; order Vibrionales; family Vibrionaceae; genus Vibrio; species Vibrio kagoshimensis. The sequence goes on along the minus strand of NZ_JAKJSZ010000017.1, from coordinate 49,624 downwards.
ATCTGCACCCGCTTCAACCAAAGTTTCCATGATCTTAAGAGACTGTTCTGGGTTAGGATCGCCAACCGTTACGAATGGTACGAATGCGCCCTGATTCTTTTCAGCTAAGCGAGTGAAGAGTGATTGATAGCGATCCATTATAATGCTCCTTTCTCTTTAAGAATGTCATGTACAGAGAAAATGTCCTTGTCACCACGACCAGATAAGTTAACAACTAATAGCTGTTCTTTTTCTGGGTCATCGTGAGCCATTTTAATTGCATGAGCCAAAGCGTGAGATGACTCTAGTGCAGCGATAATACCTTCGTTACGAGCAATAGCTTGGAAAGCTTCTAGTGCTTCGTCATCGGTTACGTTGTCGTATTCAGCACGACCAATTGCGTTTAGGTGAGCATGTTGAGGACCAACAGATGGGAAATCTAAACCTGCTGATACAGAGTAAGACTCTTCTACTTGACCGTTCTCATCTTGCATCAGTGGTGCTTTCATGCCGAAGAAGATACCCGTTTTACCGTGTTTAAGTGGCGCGCCATGTTGGTCGGTATCAATGCCTTTACCAGCAGGCTCAACACCGATTAGGCGTACAGACTCTTCTTCAATGAAATCAGCGAACATACCGATAGCGTTTGAACCACCACCTACACAAGCGATAACCGCATCAGGAAGGCGACCTTCACGAGCTAGAATTTGGTTCTTCGTTTCTTCACCAATCATGCGTTGGAAATCACGAACAATTGTTGGGAATGGGTGAGGACCCGCTGCAGTACCCAATAGGTAGTGCGCGTCTTCATAAGTTGCAGACCAGTCACGTAGTGCTTCGTTACATGCATCTTTTAGCGTTGAAGAGCCAGAATGAACAGGAATAACCTCTGCGCCCATTAGCTTCATGCGAAATACGTTCGGGCTTTGACGCTCAACGTCTTTTGCACCCATGTAAACTCGACACTTAAGACCTAATAGCGCACAAGCTAGAGCGGTTGCAACACCGTGCTGACCAGCACCAGTTTCTGCAATAATTTCCTTCTTACCCATACGTTTAGCAAGCAGTGCTTGACCAAGTACTTGGTTTGTTTTGTGCGCGCCGCCGTGAAGTAGATCTTCACGCTTAAGATACAGTTTGGTTTTTGTACCTTTTGTTAAGTTGCGCGTTAGTGTTAGCGCTGTTGGGCGGCCTGCGTATTCTTGTAGAAGCGTCATGAATTCGCTGCGGAACTCAGGATCGGCTTGTGCATCAATAAACGCTTGTTCTAGTTGATCTAGTGCTGGCACTAGGATCTGCGGTACGTATTGACCACCGTATTCACCAAAATAGGCATCGAGTTTAGCCATTGTGTTATTCCTTTAATTCTATTGATGTGTATTCACACCAAGTCATTTAATCTTGTTTGAGCTTCGCAAAAGGCAAAGCTCATAAATAAGTAGCTAGTAGTAAGGCTCGTAATTTAAAAGCTTAGTAATTACGGATCGCAGCAAAGGCGCGTTGCAGTTTGTCTGCGTCTTTTTTACCCGGAGCGGATTCAACGCCAGAGTTTAGGTCTAATCCTAAGCAGCCCAAATTAGCCGCTTGGTTAGCATTTTCTGGGTTTAGACCACCTGCCAACATGATTGCGCTTTGGTTGTTGATTAGGCTCCAATCGAACGCTTGACCTGTACCACCCGTTTGAGAACCCACTTTAGTATCTAGCAGGTGACGAGTCACGTTGCTTTCCAGTAATTCTGGTAATGCGCTCTCAGCGCCGCAAGCAACACCGTAAGCTTTCCAAACCTCAACGTTTTCATGTAGTGATTGTTTTAACTCATCTACAAATGCTTGAGACTCATCACCATGCAGCTGCACTGCAAACAAACCGAGCTCAGAAACCGTTTTCGCAACGTCAGTAACGCTATGGTTTTGGAACACACCCACGTAGTTCAGCGGAGCGCCGCTCATTGTTAAACGAGCCGCTTCGATATCCACATGACGCTTAGATGCTTCAACGAAAATCAGACCACCGAATACCGCACCAGCTTGATACGCTTTCGCTGCATCGTCAGAGTGGGTTAAACCACACACCTTGTTTTCACCGAGTGTTACTTTACGCACGGCAAGCTCTAGGTTCTTTTCAGCCATGAGAGAGCTACCGATTAGGAAGCCATCTGCAAATGTTGAAAGGTCACGAACTTGTTGATGTGTGTAGATGCCAGACTCTGAAATCACGACTGCATTTGGAGCCAGTTCGCGAATTAGCGGAGCCAGCTCTTTAGTACGGTTCAAATCCGTCGAAAGGTCACGCAGGTTACGGTTATTAATACCGATCACTTTAGCGTTTAGAGCGACTGCGCGGTGAAGTTCTTCTTCGTTACTTACTTCGGTAAGCACACCCATGTTGAGTGAGTGAGCGACTTCAGCAAGTGCTTTGTACTCTTCGTCATCCAATACCGATAGCATCAACAAGATAGCATCAGCTGAGTAATGACGAGCTAAGTACACTTGGTAGGTATCAACCATGAAGTCTTTACACAGAATAGGTTGCTTAGCAATGCTGCGAACCTTAGGTAAAAACTCAAAGTCACCTTGGAAGTACTTCTCGTCTGTCAGCACTGAAATCGCGTTTGCGTGGTTGTTGTAAACTGACGCAATGTAGTCAAGGTCAAACTCGTCACGGATTAACCCTTTTGACGGAGATGCCTTTTTACACTCAGTGATGAAAACGGTTTGTTCACTGCTAAGTGCATCATAAAAGCTGCGGTCTGTTGCGGTTAACGCAGCTTTAAACTCGCTTAATGGTTGAGTCTGCTTACGCGCTGCAACCCATTGGTATTTATCACGAACGATTTTTGCTAATACTTCCGCCATTTCAGCTTCTTTGACTGAAACGTGGGTCGACAGTTTATCGGTAGTTTGTGTCATGTTCTTTGTCTCAACTCCGTCGTTCGTTAGGCGTGCGTAGCAAGCTTTTGTACAAGCTCGTATGCTTTGCCAGAGTTCATTGCGTCAATGGCTTGCTGAGCGTTGGCTTTAAGGTCTTCGTGACCAAATAAACGCATCAGTAGAGCAACGTTGACTGCCACTGCGCCAACTTGAGCGTCAGTGCCTTTACCCGTCAGGATATCTGTTGTAATAGCTTTATTCTCTTCTGGCTCACCGCCCTTGATTGCTTCAAGGGGGTGAGTGTTCAAACCAAAGTCAGCCGGTGTCACTGTGTACTCGTGAATGGCACCATTTTTAATTTCAGCAACGATAGTTTCGCCATGAATCGCCACTTCATCAAGGCCGCTACCGTGCACAACGGCAGCGCGCTTCATGCCCATTTGCAGCATGGTTTCTGCGATAGGGCGTACTAGCTCTTTGCTGTAAACACCCATTAACTCGATGTTAGGGCGAGCAGGGTTAATCAGTGGACCAAGGATGTTGAAGATAGTGCGCGTTTTCATTGTTTGACGAACAGGCATCGCGTGACGCACGCCACCGTGGTATTGCGGGGCAAATAGGAATGCTACGCCAAGCTCATCTACAGCTGTACGTGTATCTTCTGCTGTCATCGCTAAGTTGATACCGAACGAGTCGAGTAGGTCCGAAGAACCTGACTTGCTCGATACACTGCGGTTACCGTGCTTTGCGACTTTTAAGCCACAAGCTGCTGCAACAAACGCAGACGTCGTTGAGATATTAATGGTGTTATGACCGTCACCACCGGTACCTACGATATCTGCGAAATCGTAATCAGGGCGCGGGAACGGGTTTGCATTGGCAAGCAGTGCTTTCGCCGCGCCAGCGATTTCATCAGGCGTTTCGCCTTTGATTTTTAATGCAGTCAGCGCTGAAGCCATCAAGATTGGGTCTAGTTCACCCTTGATGATGACGTCAAACAATTGTTGGCTTTCTTCTTGAGTAAGAGACTGCTGTTCGTAAAGTTTATTAATCTGTTCCATGATCTTTTCCTAGTTAGTCTTTTTATCAAGAGTAGCTGTCTGCTCAAGGGTAGAGCTTTTCTCAAGAGCCCATTCGATAGCGTTTGCTAGAAGCGTTGCACCGTAGGTCGTCATAATTGATTCAGGGTGGAATTGGAATCCACAAACCTTGTCTTGTTCTTGAACCACAGACATCACCAAATCATCGACTTCAGCTGTCACCGTTAGGCTATCGGATACATGCGTTGCCACTAAAGAGTGGTAGCGAGCGATAGCCAGTGGCGATGGTAAGCCTTGGTAAGTTGCATGATTCTGGTGTTCCATCATCGACACCTTACCATGAATGATTTCGCCAGCCCCTGCAACGGTGCCGCCGTAGGCTTCAACAATCGCTTGGTGGCCTAAGCAAATACCAATCATTGGTACTTTGCCTTTTAAAAGCTGAATCAGCTCTGGCATGCAACCCGCATCAGCCGGAGCGCCAGGACCTGGTGAAAGCAGTGCTACCGGGTTGTCTAGTTCATTGATCGCCGCTTCAACTACCTTTGCAGAAATGTTGTTACGGTAAATTTTTACGCTGTGACCTAATGAACGAAACTGGTCTACAAGGTTGTAAGTGAACGAGTCGAAGTTATCGATGAATACAATATCAGCCATGATTACGACTCCTTCTTATTTGTTAGGTTTTTAGTATGAGCTGCTTGAATCGCAGAGATGACCGCTTGAGCTTTGCCGCGAGTTTCGTCAGCTTCTGCTTGTGGGTCTGAATCGAACACCACGCCAGCACCCGCTTGTACTTGTGCTATGTCATCTTCAACGTAAGCAGAGCGAATTACGATACAAGTATCTAAAGTACCTTCGCCGGTTAGGTAACCAACTGCACCGCCGTAGCTACCACGACGTGTTTTTTCTACGTCACGAATAAGCTGCATTGCGCGGATTTTTGGCGCGCCTGTTAGCGTGCCCATGTTCATACAAGCTTGGTAAGCGTGTAGCGCATCTAAGTCTTCACGTAGCTGACCAACCACACGAGAAACCAAATGCATCACATGGCTGTAGCGGTCAACTTTCAGCAGGTCTGCTACGTGGCGAGTGCCTGCTTCGGCAATACGTGCTACATCGTTACGCGCTAGGTCGACTAGCATCATGTGTTCCGCGTTTTCTTTTTTGTCGGTACGCAGTTCAAGCTCGATGCGGCTATCTAGGTCGAAATCGATTTGACCGTCAGGGCGCTTACCACGACGACGAGTACCAGCAATTGGGTAAATCTCAATTTGGTTGGTTTCTGTCTCGTATTTCAGAGCACTTTCTGGAGATGCACCAAACAGCGTAAATAGCTCATCTTGCATGTAGAACATGTAAGGGCTTGGATTGCTTTGCTTAAGTTCTTTGTAGGCTGCCAGTGGAGCAGGGCAAGGTAGCGTAAAGCGACGTGAAGGTACCACTTGGAATACATCGCCTTTAACTACGTATTCTTTTAAATCACGAACCGTTTGGCAGAAATCTTCGTCTGAAACGCTTGGTATGGCGTCAACGTTGTCGAGCGGCGTGACTTCTGTGATGGCTTTCAGTGACTGACATTGAGTCTGAATGTCGGCTAAACGGTCAGTTAATTGCGCTTTGATGCTGTCATCTTGAGCGAACAAGCTCGCATGAAGTAGGCCTTCGTTCTCTTGGTGGTCGAAACGTAATAGTGTTTCAGCAACGTAGAAAACAAAGTCAGGGCAGTTGTTGGTTGCTTCCGCATCGCCTAGCGGTTCAAAGTTCGCTACGATGTCGTAAGCAAATAGACCAGCCATGAATAAAGCGTGCTTGTTATCCGCATCTTGTTCAAAACTGTGTTGAACCAAACGCAGTGCATCGAAAGAAGAGGCTTCTCTTAAACGTGAGTCTTCATCTAATTCGTTGCTTGGTTCTACAAAAGTGAGCGTCAATACGTTACCAGTAAGGTCAGAGTTTATCTCTGTTTTAACGTTTTGGCTTAGGTGTTCAATGAGTGCTTGGCCGTTATTGGTGAGTGCTTGAAAAGTCACTTCATGCCCACGACATACAATACGAACGGCAGAGTCAATAAGGAGTAGGCTAGTTAAGTTTTGTTTAGACTCAATTTCAGCAGATTCCAGCAGTAAGCTGTCTGTTTTGTTTTCACATAAAGTGTGGAAAACGCTGGTCGGGTCTTGCGAATAAGGAACAGAAGTATTGATGACTTCAATGGTTCCCAGCTTTTTGATTTCAATGGCCTTGTTCACAAGACCTCCTTTATGATTCTTTAAATTTCCTGCCGTACATAGTCGCATAAAGATACCGTTCGCCCAATCTAGAATATGGTCAATTCGTTGATTTGTTAGTCAGTTGAATGTGAGATGTTCGACAAATTAAAAAGCCCGCTATGAAAGCGGGCTTAGTGATAACTTTTTTATAAACAAACTGTTTAATTAGAAGTACACATTGGCCCACCAAGAACTTGTCCAAGTGCGCCACCAATTAAGCTCTGAACTTGCTTCTACTGAAGAAAGTTCTAAAACTTTATCTTTATGGTCTTGGTTAAATTCTTGTAACATGGAGAACCTTAATATGTACACTTTGTATTTGTGTACTAGTTAACTAGTTTGTTGTTTTAAAGTCAAGCCCCAAAATGGCTGTTTGGCTTAAACTTTAAAGAAATGATTTCAAATCTGAAGTTAAAGGTATTGAGATTAAAAATTAAGTGTACTAGGTGAATAAGTTCACGATGCATGAAAATACAGAGCATAGAAAATATATATGAGAATTGACCTTCACAGTCATACTACCGCATCCGATGGTAGGCTAACTCCACCAGAGCTAATTGATCGTGCTTTGGGTTTTAATATTGAAGTGTTAGCAATCACAGATCATGACACCACCGATGGTCTTTCCGTCGCACGTGATTATATCGAAGCTAATCAGTTACCTATTCAATTGATAAATGGGATTGAGATTTCGACTGTTTGGCAAAACATGGATATTCATATCGTTGGTTTGAATGTTGACCCTGAATCACCTGAGCTAAAAGCTCTGATTGAACAGCAAAAACAGCATCGAGTGGGTCGAGCTGAGATGATCGCATCTCGTTTAGAAAAAGCCACAAGAGAAGGTGTACTAGAAGAAGTGAAGGAAATTGCGGGTGACGCGCCAATCACTCGTGCCCATTTCGCTAAGTGGCTTGTAGAGAATGGCTACGCAAAAACTATGCAACAAGTATTTAAGAAGTTTTTAACGCGTAACAATCCGGGTTATGTTCCACCAACGTGGTGCTCAATGAAAGATGCGGTTACCGCTATTCACGCAGCTGGTGGTCAAGCTGTCTTGGCACATCCAGGTCGATATGGTTTGACGGCTAAGTGGGAAAAACGATTGTTAACGGCTTTCGTTGAAGCTAATGGAGACGCAATGGAAGTCGCGCAGCCTCAACAAGCTCAACAAGAAAGACGCAAGCTAGGAGACTATGCTATACAATACAAACTATTAGCTTCTCAAGGCAGTGATTTCCATTATCCATCTCCTTGGATGGAATTAGGGCGAAATCTCTGGCTGCCTGCTGGGGTAGAAGAAGTATGGAAAGATTGGGAGTTTCATCCTGTTTCGTCGGAAACTTCACAGGATGAACTAGCTCCTTCTGATGATAGAGTCGAGAGACTCGATAATGAGGAACAAAAATGAGCCAGTTTTTTTATGTACACCCAGACAACCCTCAAGCTCGACTAATTAATCAAGCTGTTGCGATCATCCGAAGCGGGGGCATTGTTGTTTACCCAACCGACTCTGGTTATGCGTTAGGTTGCCAACTTGAAAATAAACAAGCGCTAGATCGTATTTGCCAGATACGTCGCATTGACGATAAGCATAACTTCACTTTGTTATGCCGTGATTTGTCTGAGTTATCACTTTATGCAAGAGTGGATAACACTGCCTTTAGATTACTAAAATCAAATACACCAGGTCCATACACTTTCATTTTCAAAGGAACGAAAGAAGTACCCAAACGTTTGATGAATGCTAAGCGTAAAACTATTGGTATTCGTGTTCCTGATAACAAAATTGCTTTGGACTTATTGGAAGCTATGGGTGAGCCGTTAATGTCTACCTCATTGATCCTGCCTGGTAATGAAGTGACTGAATCAGACCCTGAAGAAATCAGAGACCGTTTAGAGCATGTTGTTGATGTGATTTTAAATGGCGGCTACTTAGGTGAACAGCCAACAACTGTAATTGATTTCAGTGATGATGACGCTGTAGTTCGCCGAATAGGTTCAGGTGATCCGACTCCTTTTGAAGCTTAAAACTCGCTTTAATTCAGGTGTGCGGTAATCTCGTTGATGGTATAAATAACGAGTGCTTTTTTAACTAGCATTTGCGATAATGCGCGACCGCGATCTCAGTCGCGTCAAATTCATTCGACGTCTGTGAAGACGACAATTAGGTAAAAAGAGTAAATGAGCGAAAAATTACAGAAAGTTTTAGCAAGAGCGGGTCACGGCTCTCGTCGTGAACTTGAAACTTTGATTAAATCAGGGCGCGTTAGTGTTAACGGTCAAGTTGCAAAGCTTGGTGAACGCCTTGAAGATGAAAACTCAATCATTCGTATTGATGGTCATACTGTATCAGGCAAGGCATCTGAAGAAGTTGTTTGTCGAGTTCTAGCCTACTACAAACCGGAAGGTGAGCTTTGTACTCGCCATGATCCAGAAGGTCGCCGAACTGTATTTGATCGCTTGCCTAAAATCAAAGGTTCTCGTTGGATCTCGGTTGGTCGCCTTGATGCAAACACTTCGGGTCTTTTGCTTTTCACTACAGATGGTGAACTTGCCAACCGTCTAATGCACCCAAGCCGCCAAGTTGAGCGTGAATATTTGGTTCGTGTATTTGGCGAAGTGAACGAACAGAAAGTTAAAAATGTTACTCGCGGCGTACAACTAGAAGACGGCATGGCTCGTTTCGAAGATGTTGTGTACGCGGGTGGTGAAGGTATGAACCACACTTTCTACGTAGCAATTAACGAAGGTCGTAACCGTGAGGTTCGCCGTCTTTGGGAATCACAAGAAACGACAGTAAGCCGTTTGAAGCGTGTACGTTACGGTGATATCTACTTAGACAAGAAATTGCCTCGTGGTGGTTGGAAAGAACTTGATCTTACAGAAGTAAATTACCTACGTACGTTGGTTGAGTTAAGCCCAGAGAAAGAAACTCTGCTTGATCTTGACCCATCGAATACTTCTCGTAAGCGTGAGCGTTCTCGTAGTCAAAAAATTCGTCGCGCAGTTAAGCGTCATGAAGAACGTGCGAACGCACCGAAAGGTCGCAGCAATCAAACTAAGCGTAAGAAGCCAGCAACACGTGGCACAACTACGCCAGACTCTGGTTCAGCACCACAAGCGAATAAAGGTAAGCCTCAAGCAAACCGAAGTAAGCCTAAGCTGAATAATGGTCGCCCAGCGAAACCGTCTCAGCCAAGAACTCGCAAGTAGCTTTATTGCGCAGTAACGCTGCAGAACAAATAGTTATACTGCGTAAGAATTTAAAAACCTGCCGTTGAGCAGGTTTTTTTGTGCCTATCTAGTTTTTACTTATCACGGTATGCAGCACTTCTGCAGGATTAAGTCACTTTGATATGGTTTGAGAAGTTGTCACCTTTCGCCATGCGATCATACAAAATAACATTCACAGCCGCTGCCAAATTCATGCAACCATTGGTTGGAACGTAAATGGTTTCTTGGCAAAAGTCGGTGATTTCTTTTTTTAGGGTTCCATCTTCTGGACCAAAAATATAGAAAGCTCGAGGCGGGTGTTTGTAATCAGGCAAAGGTTTTGCGCCTTCAATGAGATCCACAGCAATGGGCACACAGCCTACAGGAATGATGCTTTTAAGATCATCAACTCCAATTAAAGGAAGCTCTAAGTGCTTTTCCTTTGTGTCGGTATGGAACTGTCTTGCGTGGTCGTAACGAGTACCAGTATAGAAGACAGAGTTTGCCCCATAACAGCCTGCAGCTCTCATTACGGAACCCACATTTTCAGGCGTTTTTGGATTGACTAGCCCTACACAAGCATAGCCTTTAGATAATGTATCTGTTTTTGCTTTAGTCATAATTGAATGGGAAGTTTGAGTGAATCATCACAGGGAGTGGGTAGTAAGCAAACACTAACCAAGTTATGGCAAGGCTAGTGTTTGAGGCAGTATTAACTTGTTAAAGCACTACCACCAAAAGAAGACTGATATCCGTTGACGAATCAGTCACGCTTCCATAGCATATGACAGAATTTATGTTCTGGGTCACGGCTAATAAGCATGCGTGCAAAAACATCATCAAGCACGTCATCATCTTCATTTACAAGACCGATACGCACTTCTGCGTATACTTCTTTGTCTACGTCAAAGCCAACATGCTCAGCCCAGTCGTCACCTGTTTCAACAAGTTCTGCTGCACCGCGATCTTCAAACTGAGCGGTGAATAGAATCACATCCGCAGGTTCTAAGTTATCTGGAGCCATTTCTAAAAAGATATCGTAAGCAGTATCTATAGCGTCGTCGTAAGACAATAAATCAGTCATGTTATTCCTAGCTTGCTCGGTTCATGTATTTGCGGTCAGTTGTGTTTACTACAACTTTGTCGCCTGTTGCAATGTACTCAGGTACTTGAACAGTTAGTCCAGTAGATAGTTTTGCTGGTTTAGTACGAGCAGAAGCAGAAGCACCTTTAATTGAAGGGTCTGTTTCTTCAATAACAAGCTCTACCGTTGATGGCAATTCCAGTGTTACTGCATTTCCATCAATTAAAACAGCAAGAATGCCTTGGGTATCTTCATTGATGAATAGTAGTTCATCAGAGATGCTTTCACCGTTAAAGATAAACTGTGTGTAATCTTCGTTATCCATGAAGATATACTCGTCACCGTCAACATAAGAAAATACAACTTGGCGCTTGGTAACATCAATAGTGTCAACGATTTCGTCAGCCTTGTGGCGAACTTCAGTTTTAACGCCAGTTGCTACATCGTTACCACGGAAACGGTAGATCTTTTGGCCGCCGCGGCCGCCTGGTGTTGTTACGTCGATATCTTTAACGATCACTGTTTTGCTTTCTACTGTGATAGCAAAACCTTTTTTAATTTCACTTGCTCTAGGCATTTTGTGTTTGTCCTTATTGGGTCTATCCGCTGATTATATCTCGGAGATGCTATAAATAGGAATAGCTTGAATCATAAAGTCACCTAAGCGATCATAGAGCCACAGTTAAATCATGATTTTATTTGCCGAAACGACCTATGCAGCTACCTGTTATTGACCCAACACAGCCATTTCAACCTGAATTCCAACCAGTGGTTAACGATCTTATTACCTTCTTAAAAGGTGGGTTAGGAACGAATCTCCACAGTGTTTATATTTATGGCAGCGTAGCAAGGAAAACCGCTCAAGTTGGCAAGTCTAACCTTGATGTTGTGGTCGTTACCCCTCGTAATTTTGATGACAACAAAACAACGTTGTTAAATACCATCAAGTGGCGTTTCCAAAAAAGCTTTCCGCAAGTTACCCAAGTATCAATCAAAACTGCGTTCGTGAAAGATATCGTTGACCTTGAAAGTATTTTTACTTGGGGCTTCATGCTTAAGCATTGTGCAGTGTGCGTTCATGGTGAGGATTTGTCTGATTGTTTTGGGGATTTCGAAACCAGTTGGGAAATTGCAAAACACTGGAATATGGATGTTGAAGATTGGTTAGCGGTTTATCGAAATAAAATTGCGCGTTCAACATCGCCAGAGCAACAAGTGCAGGCTCAAGTTGTGATAGCAAAAAAGCTGTTACGAGCGAGCTATTCACTCATCATGTATCGTGACCGAGGGTGGTATGAAAACCCAATTGAATGCGGACAGCAATTCTTAAAGTATCATCCTGATAAAAAAGTTGAGGTAGAGAGGCTAGGGATCTTACTTTCAGGACGAGTAATTCCCAAACGGTCAGTGATTGGCATTCTTGATGGGTTCGGTGAGTGGCTTGTTAAGCAATACAAAAAAACGGAATTTAGAATAGGTTAAATAAATTTACTTTAGAAACTGATGACAACAAGACATGACAAGTGCTTTCTATGTGCTAACTTTTAAAAAGGTTAATAAACAAAGGGAATTGCATGCGTCTGATTGGAAAGAAGACTTTCTCAGCAGAAATAAGCTTCGATAGCATCGTCACTAAGTATTTATTACCTTCCCTTCAAGCTTTACGTGAAGGGATGATTTGGTTATTGCCCTGCTTGATGTTGTCTTCATTTGCCTTGTTTTTCGGTAGTATGGGTGAGTTTATTTATGGAAGACGAACGGCATGGGTAACCATTTTCTATGAGTTTCATGATTCGATAGCTGCCCTTTTTCCATACTTAATGACTGCTGCTTTATCTTATGTATTAGCCATGCAGTGGAAGCTTCCTCGGCCTCCCATGGCTTTGTTATCTATTGTTTACCTTGTCTCTGTTGGGGTTATTTTACCTGATGAAGGTACATTGCTTACCTTTAATATCATTATCGCCATCCTTACTCCTCTTTATTCGATTCCTTTACTCGCCTATCTCGTCACTTTCAATAGTTTGAAAATTACCCGCTCGAATAGCGGTGGAAAAATAGTTAAAGAGTCCCTTAATCTACTTCTTCCTGCACTTATTACTGGCGGTGTGGTGATTTGGTTTAATGGTTTGGTTTTTGAGCTAATTTCTTCCACCCAGATGTTGTCTGGCATGTCATTAGATTATGCTAACGAGCCATATTCATTTGGGGTTATTTTTGCGGCTCTGAACTCTGTTTTATGGTTCGTTGGTATTCATGGTTACTACGCACTTTTACCTTTAGTTGATCTTCTCCAAGAATCGAGCGACCTTAATTTTTCAACGATGCTTGCCGGGGGAACCGGCCCCTATCCTATGAACCTTTCGTTTATGGGAGCTTTTGTTTTCATTGGTGGAAGTGGTTCAACTCTGTCTTTAGTGCTTGCTTTGCTTATCTTCTCAAAGCAAAGGGCGTTGCGGGTGATAGCATTGGCTAGTATTCCCATTGGGTTGATCAACGTAAATGAAATACTGCTTTTTGGTCTACCCATTATTTTTAATCCAAGATTATTTTTACCTTTCTTAATTGTACCAATCACCAACGTTTGTGTTTCATTATTCGCAATTTCTTCAGGATGGGTGGCTTCTCCTAGCGTATCTGTTCCATTTAATAGCCCTATATTAATGAATGCTTGGATAGCAACAGATGGCGATTTCGCTGCGGTTTGTCTACAAATCTTTAATGTATTGGTAGGTGCGATTATTTACTTACCTGCGGTAAGGGGACTCAACCGTCAATATGGAAATAGAATGATTCATTTCCCATTTTTAGATACCACTTATATGCGTAGGCAAGAAGAAGCCGAAATGTTGACTGATGACCCTATTGTTTTAAGTCAACAAGCTGAAAAACATGCACTTCAAGTTGAGGAGCATTTGGAAGTAATCAGTAACAAAGAGTTTTGCGTGGAATACCAACCACAAATTTCTCACCTCACAGACAGTGTGGTCGGTTGTGAAGCATTGATAAGAGCAAAAGATGACTATGGGAATATTATTTATCCAGGGGCATTCTTACCGTGGTTTGAAAAATCAGGGCTGATGAAAGATGTGGATTTGTGGGTGTTCAAGCGGGTTGTGAGCGATATTCATGAGTGGAACAAAAAGGGGATTTATATACCTGTGAGTATCAATATCACTCCACAGTCATTAGTCGATGAAGAAGTGATGACTAAGATAGTTCACGCAATTGCTCCAGTTGCTAAGCAAATTCATATAGAAATCACAGAAGAAACATTGCTGGTGGATGAAGTAAAACTATCCGCATCCTTTAATCGATTACAAAACCTAGGGGTTAAGATACATATTGATGATTTTGGAACTGGTTATTCATCTCTGAGCTATTTAAATCGCTTTAATATCGATGCGATTAAAGTTGATAGATCGTTTGTACTCGCTTTGAACAACGATAAAGGTGAGAAAGTCTTCTCTAGTCTTCTTTCTATTGCCAATCAACTTGATTTAAAAGTCGTGGTAGAAGGAGTAGAAACAAAAGAGCAACTTGCATACATTCCTGAAATACCAGATATTTCGGTTCAAGGCTGGTATTTTTGTAAGTCTTTAAGTAAAAACAAGTACCTAGAGTATTGCAGTAGTAAGCATACTAGAGCCACCGCTAGTTAGTAGGTGGCGCAGACTTTAGACCTCGGGGGTGATTAGAATAAACCTAGTTGTTGACCGCTGAGCCTTTCAAAATCTAAGTCGACAAAAGGGAGTATTGCGTCAGCGACAGGTTTAAGTTGTTTATCAATGTAATGTTGATAATCGATAGTGTGCTTTAAATACTCTTTTGGTTCAGGACCATTTAAGGTTATCAAATACTCAATCCTACCTTTGTTTTGATATTGCAATGGACGACCTAATTGGCTGTTTATCTCGTCAGCCATACGCGCCGCTCGTACTTGAGGCGGGATGTTTTTTTGGTATTCATGCAGTTTTCGTCTCAACCTTTTTTGGTAGGTGAGCAAATGGTCATGCTCACCCGCGGCTGTCGCATCGACAAAGCTTCGAATATACTCTGACGGGTCTTGGTCATGGAAAATCATCTCATATAAGTGTTGTTGAAATTGCTGGGCAAGAGGTGTCCAATCTGTTCGGGCACTTTCTAAACCTTTAAAAATGATTCGTTCAGCATCACCTTCTCCAATCAAGCCTGCATAACGTTTCTTAGAACCCGTCTCAGAACCACGGATGGTTGGCATCAGAAATTTTCTATAGTGAGTTTCATATTCCAATTCTAAAATTGACGTTAGATTGAACTGAGTTTTTAAATGTGAAGTCCACCACTCATTAATGTAGCTAATAAGACTTTCACCTACTTGGTCGGCTTGTTTCTGGCTATAGCTTCCATTCAAAGAGACAAATGTTGAGTCAGTATCGCCATAAATGACTTGGTAGCCCTTTTCCTCTATGAGTACCTTTGTTTGCTTCATTATCTCGTGTCCACGCATGGTGATAGATGAAGCTAAACGAGTATCAAAAAACCGGCAACCTGATGAACCTAAAACCCCATAAAAGGAATTCATGATTATTTTTATCGCTTGAGAGAAAGCTTTCTCATTGTTTTTCTTTGCTATGTCTCGTGCAGCCCAAAGATCTTCGATCATCTGCGGAAGGAAATGTTTATCTCTATGAAATTGACCGCCCCTAAAACCTTGTACGGCTTTGTTTTCTTCAGGACCGACTTCCAGCTTTAATCCCTCGATTAATCCCATTGGGTCAATTAAAAAAGAGCGAATAATGGAAGGGTAGAGGCTTTTAAAATCGAGAACTAAAACCGAATCGTATAGATTCGGGATGGAATCCATTACATAACCACCAGGGCTGGCGATCCAGTTTTCCGGTGCGAGGTTAGGTGCAACATAACCAGCACGATGTATTTGTGGCAGATAAAGATTAGTAAAAGAAGCGACAGATCCTCCCACTCGATCAAGTTCCACACCTGTTAACCTTGTGCGCTCAATAGCAAAATCGAGCAGGTGTGTATGCTCGAAAATACGGTTTACTAATACGCAGTCTTGCAGGTTGTACTTTGCGAGAGAAGGCTTGTCATGTTTAAACATTCGGTTAATTTCAGCCATGCGGTCATGAACATTATGAATGTCTTTACCTTCCCCAAGAAGCTCTTGGGATACGGATTCTAGGGACCAAGAACGAAAATGGTAAGTCGCTGTTTTGAGAGTGTCGATTCCATCGAGAACCACTCTTCCTGGAATGGTTATGAAGCCTTGCTGATTCTGCGCGGACGTTCTAAAAAAACTTGGTTGGTTATCTCGACCAATTTTGAGCTTTACATTGTTCCATTCTGCACGTTTGTGTAGAAGCTGGAAGTCGAAATCAATGACGTTCCACCCAATGATGACGTCAGGGTCAAAAGTGAAAAACCAATCAACCATGGCTTCTAATAATGCTTTTTCATCTTTAACCCACTGAATGTTTGTCTCTGCAGTTTGAGCATCGCCAATCATAATCACTCGGCTATCCATTGGGCTGTCTAAACCCACAGAATAGAGAAGCCCTTTTTCTGAACACTCAATATCTAAAGAAACAATAGTCAAAGAAGGTAAGTAATTACCTGAACGGGACTTCACGTCAGAAAAGCGGGTATGCCTGCTTTTAGTTAATGGCTGTCCAGTGAATTCAATGCTGCCTTTAATGAAGCGCTCCATTAAGTATCGATCAGCAAGGCGGATATCACTCTCATAAGTCATGATATCTTCATTATGTAAGCGTTGAGATAAGGCTATGGCTGAACGATTTAACAAAAAATAACACGCTGCAAGTGGCTTTTGCTCGAAGGTTGATAGCTTAATCTCTTTGATGGATAGGTGTATGTTTTCTTCATCAGCTAACTTTCGGCAGCTTTCAATATCGCTTTGTTCAATGAAAAAAACGGGCTTTTCTTCGAGAATGGTTAGCAGAGTCGGTCCATTAGGGGTACTTAGCCAGAGGTCTATATGCGTTTTACCTGAGAAATCGCGTGCTTGCCTGGTGAGTACAAATCCTTCATGAATATTCAAATGCTGTAACCTGATGGGGGAGTGACGGCTGGATAATATCATTTCGTGTTTTGATTACACAGGTTCGAGAGACTTAAAGGCGAACTGTTTTTATTGATCTGACCTTTTAATTTTTTAGGGAAGCTTATATCAGATGCGAAAGACCATAAATTGGTATTGAAAATATCATTATCTTGTGTAATTTTAGTGCTTGTATGATTAACTAGTTGCTTATCATAAAAGCTACTTCATAGAGCTTTTATTTATAAATAAGTTCTTGCTAAAGTTTGCGTTTGGGCACATATTCAGAGTAAGCTTTTATAACAAAATAAGTTAATATATACAGCTATGCTGCGATCCACTTTTATTTTAGTTAAATAAAATACTCTGGTGGTTGCAGAGCCAATTAATAGTGTGGAGATACAAGTTTGATAAATGTTTTCCTTGTAGATGATCACGAGCTGGTTCGCACAGGGATACGACGTATTATTGAAGACGTCCGTGGAATGAACGTAGCAGGGGAAGCTGAAAGCGGTGAAGATGCAGTAAAATGGTGTCGTAGTAATCATACGGACGTCATTTTGATGGATATGAACATGCCGGGTATCGGTGGTTTAGAAGCAACGAAGAAAATTCTTCGCTTCAATCCTGATGTTAAAATCATTGTTTTAACTGTTCATACGGAAAATCCGTTTCCAACTAAAGTGATGCAAGCTGGAGCCGCTGGTTACTTAACCAAAGGCGCTGGTCCTGATGAAATGGTGAATGCGATTCGCGTCGTAAATAGTGGTCAACGCTACATATCACCGGAAATAGCGCAGCAGATGGCACTTAGCCAATTTTCTCCTGCGTCTGAAAACCCGTTTGCCGACTTGTCGGAACGTGAACTTCAAATCATGATGATGATTACAAAAGGTCAAAAGGTAACGGACATTTCAGAGCAACTCAATCTAAGCCCTAAAACAGTGAATAGCTACCGCTATAGACTGTTCAGTAAGTTAGACATCAGTGGTGATGTAGAACTTACCCATTTAGCGATTAGACACGGAATGCTAGATACTGAGACCTTGTAGTGACAACAACGTTTGACTCAGTTTCATTCCTGAAAACAGTAACAGAACAGCCTGGCGTTTATCGAATGTATAACGCCGAGGCTGTTGTTATTTATGTCGGAAAAGCTAAAGATCTCAAAAAACGCCTCTCCAGTTACTTTCGTAAAAAAGTAGATAGTGAAAAGACACGCGCACTAGTCAGTCACATTTCAAAAATTGATGTCACTGTCACTCATACAGAAACCGAAGCCCTCATTCTAGAACACAATTACATTAAGCAATATTTGCCTAAATATAATGTGTTACTTCGTGACGATAAATCTTACCCTTATATTTTTGTTAGTGGTCATAAACACCCTAGGTTGTCTATGCATCGTGGAGCTAAAAAGAAGAAAGGGGAATATTTTGGTCCGTACCCTGACTCAGGGGCAGTTCGAGAGACATTACACCTTATTCAAAAAATATTTCCTGTACGCCAGTGCGAAGACACGGTTTATGCAAATAGAACCCGACCATGTTTGATGTATCAAATTGGACGATGTGCTGCGCCTTGCGTCAGTTCTATCATCTCAGATGAGGAATACGCCGAGCTAGTTAACTATGTACGTTTGTTTTTGCAGGGCAAAGATAGCCAGGTTTTGGAAACACTTATCGAGAAGATGGATAAAGCTAGCCGTGAACTGCGTTTTGAACAAGCTGCCACTTTTCGGGATCAAATCCAAGCGATTCGTCGTGTTCAAGAACAGCAGTTTGTTTCTGAAGACACCATGGAAGATATGGATGTTTTGGGTTTTTCTCAAGAAAATGGCATTGCTTGCATTCATATTTTGATGATTAGGCAAGGCAAGGTTTTAGGTAGCCGAAGTCATTTCCCTAAAATACCGAACAATACGGTTCGAGAAGAAGTGTTCGAAAGCTTTTTAAGCCAATATTACCTGGCGCATAATGAATCTCGAACCATACCTACTCGTCTGATTCTTAATGATGGGCTTATCGATAATGTGAAGCCTCTTCAACAAGCGCTAACAGAAGTCGCAGGTCGGAAAATTCATTTTCATACCAACCCTTCAGGGACTCGTGGGCGTTATTTAAAACTCTCTAATACTAATGCTCTGACGGCAATCACAACCAAGATTAATCATAAAATGACGATTAACCAAAGGTTCAAAGAGTTGCGTCAAGTGCTGGGTATGGATTCTATTACACGTATGGAATGTTTTGATATTAGCCATACCATGGGTGAAAGCACTATCGCATCATGTGTTGTGTTTAACCAAGAAGGTCCGTTTAAACCAGAATATCGACGTTATAATATATCAGGTATTACTGGAGGCGATGACTATGCAGCTATGGGACAAGCGTTGGAGCGCAGATACTCAAAGCAGCTAGAAGTCGATAAAATTCCAGATATTATTTTTATTGATGGTGGTAAAGGGCAGCTTAATCGAGCTCATGAAATCATTTCACGCTATTGGGATGATTGGCCGAAACGACCAAGGATGATGGGTATTGCTAAAGGTGTTACACGTAAACCTGGTTTAGAAACTCTGATCACTCTAGAAGGAGAAGAGTTTAATTTGCCAAGTGATGCACCGGCTTTGCACTTAATTCAACATATCCGAGATGAAAGCCATAACCATGCAATTGCAGGTCATAGGGCCAAACGTGGAAAAACGCGTAAAACAAGTGCTTTGGAAGGTATTGAAGGCGTAGGTCCTAAACGTCGACAAGCTCTATTAAAAAATATGGGTGGTTTGCAAGAATTGAAGCGTGCAACTGTTGAAGAAATAGCCAAAGTGCCGGGCATCAGTCATTCTTTGGCAGAAAACATTTATCAAGCATTGAAACAATAGTAAAAATCCCGCACCATAAACGCGCAATGAATAAGAGCCTAATAATATGCGTTTGAATATACCGAACATTTTGTCGTTACTGAGATTATTCCTGATCCCAGTATTTGTTGTTGTTTTCTATCTTCCTTATGGGTGGGCGCCATTTGCAGCAGCAATGGTCTTCTGGGTCGCGGGTTTTACCGATTGGCTAGATGGCATGCTTGCTCGAAAGTTAGGTCAAACCTCTCGTTTTGGCGCGTTCATAGACCCTGTAGCGGATAAAGTATTAGTCGCAACGGCTCTTATTTTAGTGACTGAACACTATCACTCTATTTGGATTACCATCCCAGCAGTTACGATGATTGCTCGCGAAATTATTATTTCGGCATTACGTGAATGGATGGCTGAAATCGGTAAGCGAGCTAGCGTTGCGGTTTCTTGGGTTGGTAAGGTAAAAACAGTTTCTCAAATGTTCGCATTGTGGGTGCTTATTTGGCGCCATGATGATTGGATGATTTGGGTAGGATACGGAGCGTTATATATCGCTACTATCTTAACTTATTGGTCTATGGCGCAGTATTTAATGGCAGCCAAAGATGATTTGCTGGACGAACAACATCATTAGTGAAAAGCGAGCTTAGGCTCGCTTTTTTATTTTGGAATAAAGACTCAACGAACTCTAGTAGAAAAGTGTGATCTGTATCTATCTTGTGGCTATGTATAGAGGCTTTTCTACAAGTAAACTCACTAATTTAAGTGCTTTAGTACAAAATCCGTTCAAACGATTCGAAATGATAAAATTAGTGTTGACTCAAAGGCTCGAATCCGTAAAATGCATCCCGTACCCAAGAGGAAGGCATTAAGCAGTTTGATTGGTGTTACTAAGGCGCCTTGGCAGAGTGGCTATGCAGCGGATTGCAAATCCGTGGACCTCGGTTCGACTCCGGGAGGCGCCTCCATTATCTACTTCTTAAATTATGAGAAGTGAATAATTTGCGATACTAGCTCAGTTGGTAGAGCGCAACCTTGCCAAGGTTGAGGTCATCGGTTCGAACCCGATGTATCGCTCCAAATTTTGTAATGTTGATTGGCTTCGGCATTAAGATGGTGTTTTACTTTTCAGTAATCGGCATCGCAATAAAGAATTGCGTGCCCTGGTGGTGGAATTGGTAGACACAAGGGATTTAAAATCCCTCGGCGTTCGCGCTGTGCCGGTTCAAGTCCGGCCCGGGGCACCATCTATTAAAGTCTAAACTTGATAAGTTTAGCAATGCGATACTAGCTCAGTTGGTAGAGCGCAACCTTGCCAAGGTTGAGGTCATCGGTTCGAACCCGATGTATCGCTCCAAACATTAAACCTCGTCAGAAATGACGAGGTTTTTTTGTATCCGTGGTATCCATTTTTAATATTCCCATTTCTATGTTTTTGCTTCGTAAACTCAATAGCTCTGAGGAGCCTAGTGAATAACGACGGCGCCCTTGAGGTTTTACTACATATAGTGTCCATTGAATTTAGTAATGCATGCCTGCTGGATGGATAGCTTGACTGAATATGACATTGAAGTTCACTCCGACCCTCTATTTTTGTTTAAATAACCACCAAAAAACTTGTATTTATAAACCTGTTATTAAAAAGTATTGATCGTTCATTTCAATTTATGATATTTTCCTGCGCAATCTCGGGTAAGTTAATCACTTTCTGGGGGATACGCGTAATGACCATTCAAGCTGATTGTGACATTACGTAGGGTAGGTATCAGCTAAGCCTTTAGTTGATAGACGGGATACTTATGGTGCAGTGTCACCATGTTAATGGGAAACCCAACATTGAATTCACTAAAAACAACATTGCTAATCAGCTTTACACTTCCAGCACAGGCAGCGCTGCATAACTGCCCGATCCTTCAAAACAGTAGTATTACTGAACCTTGAAACTTCGCTAAAAATTTATCCACCACCCGGTGACTAATTTTTCGTATTAGCTCTTAGCTAATGCGCGCGTTTTGCTATTCTTCATTCTCCTGTTGTTGAGAATGGAGCGATAATTGTTCCAAGGTAAATCTATGACAACTGCCTTTGAAGTCGATAGTAATACTATCGCAAACTCTTTTTCTACTATGGTTCCAATTGTTGAAGGAACCTATGATTTAACGCCTGATGCCATTTTATTGGAGCAAGAGCGTAACGAATCTGATGTACGTTCATACCCAAGGCGCCTTCCGATCGCGATTAAGCGAGCATGTGGGGTGTTGGTGGAAGATACGCGTGGTCAGATCTTTCTCGATTGTCTTGCAGGTGCCGGTACGCTTTCATTGGGGTATAACCACCCAGAAATTAACCAAGCATTGAAAGACCAATTGGATTCAGGTCTTCCATATCAAACACTCGATATTACGACACAAGCTAAAGAAAACTTTATCCAAAAGGTAAAGGCGTTTCTTCCTAGCGACTTCTCAGAGAACTCAGTACTTCAGTTTTGTGGTCCCTCAGGTGCCGACGCTGTTGAAGCCGCAATTAAACTGGCCAAGCAGAACACTGGTCGTAATACGATGTTTGCTTTTCGTGGTGCTTACCACGGCATGACCAACGGTACTATGGGCATGATGGGCAATTTAGGTACTAAAGAGCGCCGTAGCGGATTGATGTCCGATGTGCACTTTATGCCTTTCCCGTATAATTTGCGATGCCCATTTGGTTTAGGTGGTGAAGCCGGAGCAAAAGCTAGCATCCGTTATATTGAACGCATGCTGAACGACGATGAGTCAGGCATCATGAAGCCTGCAGCGATGATTGTTGAACCAGTGCAAGGTGAGGGCGGAGTAATTCCAGCTCCAGCGTCATGGTTACAAGGTCTACGCCGTATCTGTGATGAACACGGTATTTTATTGATTTTCGACGAAATTCAATGTGGTGTTGGTAAAACAGGTTACCGATTTGCATTTGAAGAGTCGGGGATTAATCCTGATATTTTATGCTTGTCTAAAGCCATTGGTGGTGGTCTTCCAATGTCATTGCTTGTGTTCGATAAAAGCATTGATACGTGGAAAGCGGGTGAACACACAGGCACATTCCGTGGCAACCAACTGGCAATGGTATCTGGTGCTAAGGCTTTAGAGATCATTGAACGAGACAATTTGGTAGAACACGCGAATATAGCAGGTCAGTATTTGCGCCATGGATTGGAAAAAATCCAATCTCGCGTGGACTGTATTGCTGAAGTTCGTGGTAAAGGCTTAATGCTTGGTGTTGAGATTCAGCAAGTAAATGGTGAGTTGAATAAGTTTGGTGAGCCGAAATCAGACGGTGAACTTACATTAGTTATTCAGCGAGCGGCATTAGAACGCGGTTTAATGGTTGAAAAAGGTGGGCGTGATGGCTCTGTGATCCGTTTCTTACCGCCAATGATTATCTCGTTTGAACAAATAGATTTTGCATTGCGAGTAATGGAAGAAGCCATTCTTGCTGTCGGTGGTGTTTTGCAAGAAAGCACCGAATCAGGAAGTGAATGGAAGAAACATTTCATTCAGACTGGTGTAAACGGCAGCGATGAATTTGCACAGGTAATGAACCACACAACTCAAGCAATGAAGTCAGTGTTTGAGCAAGTCGATGCTCCTTACTCAGGGCTTGATCCAAAAGTGCTGGAAGCGGCAATCAATTCTGTTGATCTTGATAACAATCAAAGTTCATTAGTTGATGTCGTGGGGAATACTGCAGATCTTATCGCTAAAAATTCTATTTTCGTACAGCACCCTGACTGTATTGCCCATTTGCATACCCCTCCTTTGATGGCTTCTGTGGCTGCTGAATCTATTATTGCAGCACTAAACCAATCTATGGACTCTTGGGATCAAGCTTCTTCAGCGACGTATGTTGAACAACGTGTGGTCGATTGGATGTGCGAAAAGTACGAATTAGGTGATCAATCTGACGGCGTATTCACCAGTGGAGGTACTCAAAGCAACTTAATGGGTTTGTTACTTGCTCGGGATTGGATTGCGGACAAAGTGAGTGGTCACTCAATTCAGAAGCATGGGTTGCCTGAATATGCGAATAAATTGCGTATCCTATGCTCTAAAAAGTCTCACTTCACTGTGCAAAAATCCGCATCTTTGTTAGGATTGGGCGAAAATTCAGTATGCTGTGTTGATGCTAATCCAAATGGCACGATTAAAGCTGATTTGCTAGAAGCAGAAGTTCGTCTATTAAAAGAGCAAGGACTAATACCTTTTGCTGTAGTGGGTACTGCTGGTACAACCGATCATGGTGCTATTGATGACCTTGACGTGATTGCAGATATCGCAAATCAGCAAGACCTCTGGTTCCATGTGGATAGTGCATACGGTGGTGCGCTTATCTTAAGCAGTCACAAAGGTCGTCTAAAAGGCATCGAAAAAGCAGATTCAGTGAGTGTCGACTTCCATAAACTGTTTTTCCAAACCATCAGCTGTGGCGCTGTTCTGCTGAAAGATAAAGCTAACTTTAAGTACCTACTGCATCACGCAGATTACTTGAATCGTGAACATGATGAGTTGCCGAATCTTGTCGATAAGTCTATTGCAACGACCAAACGTTTTGATGCACTGAAAGTCTTCATGACGATGCAAAATGTAGGACCAAAGCAGTTAGGTGAGATGTATGATCACCTTCTTGAGCAAACACTGCAGGTCGCCGATCTTCTTCAGAAACATGATGATTTTGAACTGCTTGCTGAGCCGTCTCTTTCTACTGTGCTATTCCGGTTTGTACCAAGCAATGGGCAATCAGAAAGCAACGCGATTGATTTGGATAAACTGAATCAAACACTAAGACTGGAGGCGTTGACTCGTGGCGTTTCAGTACTTGGCGAAACGGTCGTTGATGGTAAAAGTGCGCTGAAATTCACTATCTTGAATCCGTGCTTAACGACATCAGATTTCAAATCTCTAATTAACAAAATTCAAACTCTAGCCATTGAGCTAGCTGAACAACAAGGGTAATTAATACTATGGCTATTCTACAAATTGGTGCAGGCGGCGTTGGTTGGGTTGTTGCACATAAAGCAGCACAAAATAACGAAGTTCTGGGTGATATTACAATCGCTTCTCGCACAATCGAGAAGTGTGAAAAAATCATTGAATCAATCAAAGGTAAAAACAACCTTAAAGATTCTACTAAGAAACTAGAAGCACGTTCAGTAGATGCTGACGATGTTGATGCACTTGTTGCTTTGATTAAAGAAGTTCAGCCAGATCTTGTGATTAACGCTGGTCCTCCTTGGGTAAACATGGGGATCATGGAAGCATGTTACCAATCAAAAGTATCTTACCTAGATACATCGGTAGCAGTTGATCTATGTTCTGAAGGTCAACAAGTGCCACAAGCTTATGATTGGCAGTGGGGCTACCGTGAGAAGTTCGCTGAAGCGGGCATCACAGGTATTCTTGGTGCTGGTTTCGATCCTGGTGTGGTATCAATCTTCGCAGCGTACGCGGTTAAGCACTTGTTCGATGAGATTGATTCAATTGATGTGATGGATGTAAATGCTGGCGACCACGGCAAGAAGTTTGCGACAAACTTTGATCCAGAAACCAACATGCTTGAGATCCAAGGCGACTCTTTCTACTGGGAAAATGAAGAGTGGAAACAAGTGCCTTGTCACTCTCGTATGCTTGAGTTTGAATTCCCAAACTGTGGCTCACACAAAGTATACTCAATGGCTCATGATGAAGTGCGTTCAATGAAAGAGTTCATCCCAGCTAAGCGTATCGAATTCTGGATGGGTTTTGGTGATGCATACCTGAACTACTTCAACTGCATGCGTGATATCGGTCTTCTAAGCCCTGATCCACTAACGCTGCACGACGGAACTGTGGTTCAGCCTCTACATGTTCTTAAAGCACTGCTACCAGATCCAACATCTCTAGCTCCGGGTTACACTGGTTTAACGTGTATCGGTACTTGGGTTCAAGGTAAGAAAGATGGTAAAGAGCGCAGTGTGTTCATCTATAATAACGCAGACCACGAAGTGGCGTATGAAGATGTAGAGCACCAAGCGATCTCTTACACAACAGGCGTGCCAGCGATTACGGCTGCACTTCAGTTCTTCCGAGGCGAATGGGCTGATAAAGGCGTATTCAACATGGAGCAGCTAAACCCAGACCCGTTCCTAGCAACCATGCCTGAGATTGGTTTGGATTGGCACGTTCAAGAGCTTGAGCCTGCACAAGGTCTACCTGTTATCAATACGTTGAAGTAATCTTCTTGTTCTTTGTCTTCATCACGTAGTTCAAAGTGTTCATTTACGCAGGTAAGTGAACATGATGTTCTAGTGACAAAGTTAAAGCCTGTGGATTAAATACAAAGCCATATGATTGGTAGCAAAGCACAATTCTGAGCCGATGCATTAGCGTCGGCTTTGTTCGATTTTAGAGTGTTGAACTCAAGGTATAGATAAAATGCAAAACGAACTAAAAACCCCGTATTTCATGATCAACGAAGATAAGTTGATTGCGAACTTAGAGAAAGCTAAGCAGCTTAAAGAGATTTCAGGTGTGAAGCTTGTATTGGCACTTAAGTGCTTCTCTACTTGGGGTGTGTTTGACATAATTAAACCTTACTTAGACGGGACAACCAGCTCTGGTCCTTACGAAGTGAAGCTTGGTCACGAAACGTTTGGTGGTGAAACGCACGCTTACAGTGTGGGCTACAGCGAAGATGATGTGAGAGAAGTCGCCGATCTTTGCGACAAGATGATCTTCAACTCACAAAGCCAGCTTGCGGCGTACCGACATATTGTTGAAGGTAAAGCCTCTCTGGGTTTACGTTTGAACCCGGGCGTGAGCTACGCAGGACAAGACTTGGCAAATCCAGCCCGTCAATATTCACGACTAGGTGTCCAAGCTGATCACATCAAGCCTGAGATCTTCAATGAGATCAATGGTGTAATGTTTCATATGAACTGTGAAAACAAAGATGTCGATGCATTTATCGGCCTGCTTGATTCCATTTCGGAACAGTTTGGTGAGCATCTGAATAAGTTGGATTGGGTGAGCATGGGCGGTGGAGTATTCTTTACATGGCCAGGCTACGATATTGAAAAACTTGGTCTTGCACTCAAAGCTTTTTCTGAAAAACACGGTGTTCAGATGTATCTAGAACCGGGTGAAGCAATCATCACAAAAACAACAGACTTAGTTGTGACCGTAGTAGATATTGTTGAGAACGTTAAGAAAACAGCGATTGTGGATTCAGCGACAGAAGCGCACCGTCTGGATACGCTGATTTATAATGAACCTGCATCAGTATTAGAAGCCTCTGAAGATGGTGACCACGATTATGTGATTGGTTCATGTTCATGTTTAGCTGGCGATCAATTCTGTGAAGCGAGTTTTGCCCAGCCTCTACAAATTGGTCAGAGACTGCACCTGCTTGATAGTGCAGGCTACACCATGGTGAAATTGAATTGGTTTAATGGTTTGAAAATGCCATCTATCTACTGCGAACGTAGTAATGGTGAGATTCAAAAATTGAATGAATTTGGTTATGACGATTTTAAACGTTCTTTATCTCAGTGGAAGGTAAGCTAAGTTAGCTGTTTTCGTTTCCGCCTGTCTAAATAAGTCAGTCACAAATAAAAAGAGCAGCGATTAAAGCTGCTCTTTTTGATTTATATATTGACTGCTACATATCCAGCATAGTTTTGACTCAATCGATTAGTTCAGCTCTTTCACTAAGCGGATAAGTGTCATCCCACTTGAGTTTGCTGTCACTTCTTGAGCTTCAGTAAAATCAATGATTAACCCGTCATGATTGCTATTTATGCCGTTATTATCAGGAGTATTTGTCCAATAAGGCGCATTAATTGTAGTAGGAAAAAAACTTAAATTGATAGCAGGTTGCGTACAACGATAATCAACAATTGAACCCAACTCTTTTATGTTTGGCAGTCTAAAACCAGTTTGAGAACCGATTGTTGTTAGTGTTGTATCAGTAGTAGCCACTAACGCGTCTTGAAAAGTACTGTAGCTCGTAGGAACGCCACTGCATAGATTAGTTTCGGCAGTGTAGGTTTCACCAAGGCTACATTTTGCCCATAGGAGATTAGTGTCAATATCTAAAATTGTGCCATCTTGACGGTCGATGAACTGACCATCATCTTGTGAAGCTGGTTGATTTACAACACAGGTTTGAGCATAGCTTGAGCCTGAAACAGTAAGTGCTGCAATAACGTAATATTTAAGTTTCATTATTCTACTACTCCACTAACTGCAATCACACCTTGATAAGTTCCTTTATTACAAAGCTTCATTTGCCCTGTTTGAGTACTCATACACCAAGCACTGCTAGTAGCTCCAACAGAAGTTGATTGTGTGTAAATCGTATCAACAGAGCTTACGTTCTTGATATATGGGAAGTAATCAACAGTCGCAGGGTCAATAGTGCCCACGTTATAGTTAATAAATGAACGAGCTTCCGCTGGGGAAGGCAAACGCCAGTTATTGACACCACATGCACCAAAGCTATTTAGGTTAGCTAAGTAACCTTCTGCATCACAGCGTCTATTGCCACCAGAGTTAGTAGAGTAAGCACACGCAGAAGAGATTGGACCGTCAGCGAGAAGCTCATCATTTTTATGTCCCGCAGAGCCGCCGTTCGTTGTGGAAACTGAATCATACCAAGTGTACAGGTATGCCGAACTGCGCCAGTAAGCTGACTCTGTCGAATAAGGGTATGGGTTTGCATCAGGATCTTCAGCGTAATCTTCCAACCATTGATCGATTACACCTTGGCTTGGTAAGTCGATGGGTTGTTGCTTGGCTTCTATATACATTCCAGTTCGTTCATCGCGAACACAAGCCCAATCTGAAGCGCTATTCGGAAGAATGTTGCCGCTATAATCTAATTTAGTGAACTTGAAGCCATGTTGCCCGTCGGTATGTTCAGCCCCATCTACAGGATCTAAACCGTATTCAGCATCTTGATTTGGGTAAGCTGGTTGTGAAACTTGGGCGTCGAAGTTAGCACCGTCAAAGTAGTTTACATAACCTGTATCATTGATTTGGTTATCACCAGGTATGTAAAAAGATAATGTGTCATTACTCGTATCGATGACAGCATTTCCACTTGCGTTCATGGTGTAGATAACAGTTTCACCACCTTCACTCAGACCGTCTTGCTTAGCAGTAATACTGATTGGAGAAGATAACTCTTCAGCATTAATTTGTATCGTCAGGCTGGTTAAGTTGCTCGTGTAGTCATCATCTGTTGCGATTCCACTTTGCTCTAAAGTGATAGTGATATCTTTGTACGAATAATGGCTCAGCTCAATTTTGGATTGTGCTGTATCACCTTCTAAAACAACTTTATTGTTATGGCTAAAGCTGACTATTGGCTCTGCATCTGCGTCGGTGATAGTGACCGTTGATATGGCATTGCTTAACTCATAGCTATCTGAACTGTCTGCGCTAATTGTATATTGTAATGTTTTGTTGGTTTCGTGCAGGTTGTTATGAAGGATGTTTAAAGGTAAAGAAGCGGATGTCGAACCTGCGGGGATCGTAATAACTTGTGAGCTAATGGAATCGTAATTCTTGAATGTTCCCTCAGAACGAGCGGTCACATCAGTGGTTGATAGTGTGAGGCTGAGTTCTGAACTAAGTGCTTCTGACAGAGTAACCGTAATGGATTCAGTGCTTGAACCAGAGGTCGGTTCTAAAAATGAGATAGTGTTTGGAATTGAAACTTGAACTGGGGTGGTTGGATCTGGATCTGTAGGAGTTCCACCACTACTTCCTTCATGACCACTTTTACACCCAGCAACGGCGAGAACCAGTAATGCTGCTGAGGTTTTATTAAGTTGCCAGTGACTTTTTTGTTTGTGCATGAAGCAGACCTAAATTATTTAGCTATACGAAAGCTAAATATTAACAAAAATAGACAAATAGAAACATAGCATGTTGCATATTTAAATTAGATATTACAGCGGTTTGCTGAAGATCTTATGAATTAAAAGAATTGAGAAGTGAGTGAAGAAAAGCTAGAGGCGGTATTAAATGAAAATGTCTCTAGCTATATATATGGTAAATTGCGTTTCTGCTCGAGAGTACTTTGTAGATATTAACTTTCTAGTATGACACGTGTATCTTCACTTAGTGTTTCTAGTTCATTCGCAACATCTGAAATTTGAACTTCCACAGGCAGTTTAAGTGCTATTTTAGCGGTAAATAAGCTAGAACTCACACCTCCCCCGCCAGCAATAAAGACTCTTTGACAATCCATATCAAGGATATTGATCCCTTGATTATCCAGTACGTGTGTTATTTCATTTACGATACCAGCGCGATCATTAGAATCGAGACGAAGTTGGAAGATAGTGTCTTGGTTATGAACAGAATGATCAGAATCGATAAATTGTACAGTGAGATCATTGTGGCTGCTAAAAGCGTCTTTAACCGTTGATTCATTGGCGGTAGGCAATTGAATTTTAATTACACCAGCGACTTGGTCTTCAATGAAATTAACTTTACTAATTAGCCACTTACCATCATTCTCATGTGTAATTGCGGCGAGTTGCTTAATTGTGGCTGGAGAAGCTTTTCCTATAAAGTTTGCGATAAACGTACTGTTCATAATTGCCCCCAAACATACTGTAATGATATGAGTATTAATAACCGTAATTAAACGGTTGAATAACTACGATAAAATCCCTTTTCATTCAGTGTAGGATGTTAGCCTGAACAATGTTTGACCTGGGTCAATTTTTGAATCTAACAAGTCGATAGAAGTTAGATAATGAAGCTTGGGGCACAAAAAAGCGGCAATGAAGCCGCCTTAGTCAATTTTCTTGTATGTTTTAGTTTTAAAAGCCAATGTCTTAAGTAAGCTAAAGAGTTATGAGCCTTAAAAACTTACTTTAAAATTCATACCAACAAATTGAGAATCGTAAGTTGCACCTGCATCATAAGCAAACTGAGCTGCATCACGGTTATTCCACCATGGGTCAGCATTGAAACTCATTTCTGCTTCACCGCCCCAGGCATCATTTACCCAGTAATGAATATGACCTACAGGGTTCAAAAAGAAGAGTGACACATCACCCATAGATTGCGAACCCATTACTTCACCACCAGAAGCGACAATATCTTGTTCAGCTTCTAGCATTAGTTCACCCACAACAGCTCCAAAAAACGGTGTGATGAAAATATCTTGCCATGATGGCACTTCAGCAAAGGCTTCTACACCATATTCCCAGAAAAAAGTCGACATTGTGAATGAGTACATGAACGATTCAAACTCGTTGTAGCCAGCATGTCTTGCTGCGGTATAGTAAACACCGCCGAAATATGGGTGCATAACGTAGTTAAGAAAGTGTTCGTCTCTATCCCAGGTTGGACCTGACGATACGTTGTCTTTCCACTTCGACCCGAGTTTACTTAAGTCTCGCTGATCATCATCCCATTTAGTTATACTTTCAGGAAGAAAAGTCATCAAACCAACAGTCGCAACACTTAGACCTAAAATGGTGTAAGTTTGCCCCATAAGGTAATCCCAATCTTTTCCATCACTAACGGTTAGGTATAGAGGTTGTTTTCCAGCTGATAGGTCATATTGGTCACTGCTTTCACTCAAGGCATAGTTTTTGCTTGTCTTGTAAGTGTACATGTTATCGTTAAAGCAGTACTCTTGGGAGCATTCAGTACGGTACGAAAGATCAACTTGCTGGTTGAAGTCATATTGACCGGCAACAGAGTTTGCTGACATAAGTATGGTAAATGCAGCTGCTACCTTCTTAAGTACTGGTGATTTGGGCACAAGGCTCTCCGTAAGAATTTAATAATGGATCAGGTTCACAATTATCTATTAAATAAGGTTTTATGGGAACTAGAAATTGATTGATTTCAGAAACTATATTTAACAAATAGTTGTCTTACTGTATGAAAATGCAGACCTATATTTTCTCTTTTATTTTCTTGAGAACGGGCTTTTCATATAAGCCGAAGACTAAATCAGGCAGCAAAGGATTAATTATGATTAAAATTGCAATGTTAAGTACTGGTGAAGAAGTGCTTCATGGAGACATTGTAGATACAAATGCAGCTTGGATGTCAGCTGAGTTTTATCAACACGGTTTTTCTCTTGCGAAACGCTCAACGGTTGGCGACCAAATGAATGCGTTGGTTGAAGAACTGTTGATGCTCAGTTTCAACAATGATGTGGTGATCGTCAATGGTGGGTTAGGTCCGACAACTGACGATATGAGTGCGGCAGCGGCAGCGGCAGCGACAGATGAGAAACTCGTACTTTTCCCGGATTGGTTGTCTCGCCTAGAAAGTATGTACGCTGAACGGGGCATGCAAATGCCAGACAGCAATTTAAAGCAAGCCATGCTCCCTGCTAGCTCTGAGGTCGTGGACAATCCTATTGGTACGGCTTGTGGTTTTAAATTGAAAATTAATGATGCTACTTTTTATTTTACTCCGGGCGTCCCAAGTGAATTTAAGCGGATGGTAACTACTCAAATCATTCCTGACTTATCTCGTAGTTATCCTCAAGTTCAAGCTTCTGAGTGCAGTAAGCTCTACACGTTTGGTCTATCTGAATCTGGAATTTCAGATGTTCTTGATCAACTGAAACTACCTGAAGGATATGAGCTAGGTTATCGATCCTACTTGCCTTTCATTGAAGTGAAATTATTCGGTCCCAAATCTGATTTAGAAACGCGAGTTAAGCTACTGCAGATGGTATATAAACTGCTTGAAGCTAATGTAGTGAGTGTTGATGAACCTATGCTTGAGCATCTAGGGCATTTGATGGTCGATAAGCATAAAACGCTCTCGGTGTCTGAACAGGCAACAAAAGGGGCATTATGTTCTTGGCTTCAGTCGGATGAAAATATTGAAAGTTGCTTTGGTCATTCTTGGATAATGGCTGATTCTAAAGGTTCAGATATTGATTATACCGATCCACTGGCGGCAACTTTTGCATTAGCGGGCGCAACCCGTGAAAAATGTTCAACTGAATTAGCATTAGTAACCGGTAAGTTAGAAGGCAAACGTTTTTCTGTTGCGCTATCCAGTGAAGCGGGTGAGTGGGGGCAGATTCTTGAATTTCATAGAGAATACAGCCGACAAGATGCGCGAAAAGTGATTGTGACAGTCGCAGCCGACATGCTTAGAAGGCATATTGAAAGTAAGCCTATATTTGGGTCTTACAGTTCGCTGAATCGAATTAAAGAAATGTTTATACCGGCAGTTGTGATCAACTAGCCATGTTTGAATATCATTGTTAATAAGAACCCAGACTAAACGACACAAATAAAAAAGCCCTTGAATGATTGAAGTTCAGGGGCTTTTTTTGATCTGACTGGCAGGCTAAAAGTATTGGATGAGGTTACTCATACATGATTATGCGCGTTTTTGCTTATTTCTATGGATAACATTACTCAGTGACAGCTCAGTCTTAGCTTTACAAATACAAGGCAGAATTTCGTTACCTTGAGTGTAAGCCATAGCAAAACCAACATACTCAACTTCACCTGAATCTAAAGTACAACGACATGCACCACAGTGGCCATCTCGGCAATTATATTCAGGCTCTAGCCCCGCTTGCTCCATTGTTTCCAATAAAGTATTTGAAGGGTTAGATTCAATAGAAACTAATTTGTTGATTTTGATAGTCGGCATTACAGTTCAAAACCTTCGAAATCGTCTGCACTTACTTCATTGTCAATCTGACCCACTAGGTAAGAGCTGATTTCAGCTTCTTGCGGAGCAACTTGCACGTTATCTGAAGATAACCAAGCATTGATCCATGGGATAGGGTTTGACGTTGCTTCTGGGTAAGCAGTACCTAGACCAACAGCTTGCATACGGATGTTAGTAATGTACTCAACATATTGGCAAAGAATATCTTTATTCAGACCGATCATAGAGCCGTCTTTGAATAGGTATTCTGCCCATTCTTTTTCTTGTTCAGCGGCTTCTTTGAATAGGTCGAAACATTCTTGCTTACATTCTTCAGCAATCTGCATGAATGCGAAGTCATCTTGACCATTACGAAGCAAGTTGATCATGTGCTGTGTGCCAGTTAGGTGAAGCGCTTCATCACGAGCAATTAGCTTGATGATTTTCGCATTACCTTCCATTAGCTCACGCTCAGCGAAAGCGAATGAACATGCAAAACTCACGTAGAAACGAATGGCTTCTAGCGCGTTTACAGACATTAGACACACGTAAAGTTTCTTCTTCAGATCATGAAGTGAAACCTTAACCTCTTCACCATTGATGCTGTGGTTGCCTTCACCGTAGCGGTGGTAATCTGCTGTTAGCTTGATTAGGTCATCGTAGTAAAATGCAATATCTTTAGCACGCTTAAGTATCTCTTCGTTTTCAACGATGTCGTCAAATACAACACCTGGATCATTTACGATGTTACGAATGATGTGTGTGTAAGAGCGAGAGTGAATCGTTTCAGAAAAAGACCATGTTTCAATCCACGTTTCTACTTCTGGTAGTGATACCAGAGGGAGCAGGGCTACGTTAGGGCTTCGACCTTGGATAGAATCGAGAAGTGTTTGGTACTTCAAGTTTGAGATGAAGATGTGCTTCTCGTGATCCGGAAGTTTGTTGTAGTCAATACGGTCGCTTGAAACATCCACTTCTTCTGGGCGCCAGAAGAAAGAAAGCTGTTTTTCGATCAACTTTTCGAAAATTTCAAACTTTTGTTGGTCGTAACGAGCAACGTTTACTGATTGACCTAAGAACATTGGCTCTTTTAATTGGTCATTCTTGTTTTGAGAAAAAGTACTGTAAGCCATGACTGCCTCAATTCCTTTAAAAACCTATTTCATGAACAGGTCTTGTTAATACTTTTACAGAAAGGAAGCCATGTTCCTTTCTGTATTTTAATTTGTCTAGATAAGTGCTTTTTAGAAAAGTAGTTTAGATCTTACAACCGCCGCCTTCACAATCTTCTTCAGGCACTTGGACTGTATCACCCTGATCATCTTTAGCACCATCACGAGTGTTGTGGTAGTAAAGCGTTTTAACACCGTACTTATATGCAGTCAGCAAGTCTTGAAGAAGTTTCTTCATAGGGACTTTACCGCTCTCGTAACCACTTGGATCATAATTTGTGTTTGCAGAGATAGCTTGGTCAACAAATTTTTGCATGATACCAACTAAATGCAGGTAACCATCGTTCGAACCAATGTTCCAAAGTAACTCGTAGTTGTCTTTTAAGTTAACGAAATCAGGAACAACCTGCTTCAAAATACCATCTTTAGAGGCTTTAATTGAAACAAAACCACGTGGTGGCTCAATACCGTTTGTTGCATTAGAAATCTGAGATGACGTCTCAGAAGGCATAAGTGCCGTTAGTGTTGAGTTACGTAGACCATGTTCCATTATCTCTTCACGAAGAGAGTCCCAATCGTAATGCAGTGGTTCATCACATACTAAATCGATATCTTTTTTGTAAGTATCGATAGGTAGTAGACCTTTAGCATAGTTGGTTTCGTTAAACGAAGGACATTTGCCTTGCTCTTTAGCTAACGCTACAGATGCTTTTAGTAAATGGTACTGAATAGCTTCAAAAGTACGGTGAGTAAGGCCGTTTGCGCTGCCATCAGAGTACTTAACACCATTCTTCGCTAGGTAGTATGCATAGTTGATTACACCAACACCTAGAGTACGACGGTTCATGGTTGACTTACGTGCCGCTGGAAGCGGGTAGTCTTGATAATCCAGTAGGGCATCAAGAGCACGAACGACCAATTCAGATAGCTCAGCTAAATCATCCAACTCGTTAATTGCACCTAGGTTAAACGCTGAAAGCGTACATAGTGCAATTTCACCTTCGTCATCTTCTACGTTCTTAAGCGGCTTCGTTGGAAGTGCAATTTCTAGACATAGGTTCGATTGACGAACAGGTGCAACTTCAGAGTCGAACGGACTGTGTGTATTACAGTGATCAACGTTCTGAATGTAGATACGACCAGTTGAAGCGCGCTCTTGCATAAGAAGAGAGAATAGCTCAACCGCTTTAACAGTCTCACGCTTAATCGACGGATCGTTTTCGTATTTAACGTATAGCGCTTCGAAACGTTCTTGGTTTTCGAAGAAAGCATCGTATAAACCAGGAACATCAGAAGGAGAGAATAGGCTGATGTTGCCACCTTGAACTAGTCGAGCATACATTAGTTTGTTCAACTGTACGCCGTAATCCATGTGACGAACACGGTTCTCTTCAACACCACGGTTATTCTTAAGTACCAGTAGAGATTGTACTTCACCGTGCCATAGTGGGTAGAACACAGTTGCTGCGCCACCACGAACACCACCTTGAGAACAGCATTTTACGGCTGTTTGGAAGTATTTGTAGAATGGAATACAACCAGTGTGGAATGCTTCACCGTTACGGATTTCAGAACCAAGCGCACGGATTCGACCAGCATTGATACCAATACCAGCACGTTGAGAAACGTAACGAACAATTGAGCTTGCTGTTGCGTTAATTGAATCTAAGCTGTCTCCACATTCAATCAGTACACATGAACTGAATTGACGCGTAGGAGTACGTACACCAGACATGATAGGCGTTGGCAGAGAAATCTTAAACGTAGAAGATGCATCGTAAAAACGTTTTATATAGTCAATACGAGTCGATTTCGGGTACTTAGCGAATAGACAAGCAGCAACTAAAATGTAAAGGAATTGAGCACTCTCATAGATCTCTTTCGTTACACGGTTTTGAACGAAGTATTTACCTTCAAGTTGTTTTACCGCGGCGTACGAAAAATCTAGGTCACGTTTATGGTCCAGATACTCATCAAGCTCTTCAAATTCAGCTTTAGTGTAATCTTCCATTAAGTGGCTATCGTATTTACCCATATCAACTAGTTTTGCAACGTGTTCATATAGAGCTGGCGGCTCGTATTGACCATACGCTTTTTTACGTAGGTGGAATACAGATAAACGAGCTGCTAAATACTGATAATCAGGAGTCTCTTCAGAGATAAGATCCGCAGCTGATTTGATGATAGTTTCATGAATATCAGTTGTGGTGATGCCATCGTAGAATTGAATGTGAGCTTTCAATTCTACTTGTGATACAGATACGTTGTGCAGGCCTTCAGCTGCCCAAGTAATCACACGGTGGATCTTTTCTAGATCA
Organism: Vibrio kagoshimensis; assembly: GCF_050337535.1. Classification (NCBI taxonomy): domain Bacteria; kingdom Pseudomonadati; phylum Pseudomonadota; class Gammaproteobacteria; order Vibrionales; family Vibrionaceae; genus Vibrio; species Vibrio kagoshimensis. The sequence continues at coordinate 13,089 of NZ_JAKJSZ010000017.1, read as the reverse complement.
ATGGTTTCTTTACGACCGTTACGCTTAGTAACAGTAAGTTGTTGGTTCATTCTGCTTTATTTCCCTAACAAATCTGATAAAAGCCGTTTTTTTGAATATTTGTGTGTAATTTTTGTAAATTACATGACGGCTTTGTGATCTTGCTCTACCCATATATTGTAGCTTAAACACTACATATAGGGGTCATTTGCTTGTTGGGTTACAAGATAGTGCTGTCAGTGATATTTTTCAAGGTACATAAATGGGAAGGCTTGTGGATAACTGCAAATTTTAAAAAAAACTGTTAGTACTTACTAACTGATGGCGTTAGCTAGGACTTGATTGTAGAAAAATAGCGTTTTGCTGCTGGTTTAAATTTGAAGGGTAATAAAAAAAAATCTCTTGATCTTTGGCTAAAAAAGGCAGTCGAATTCGGGTGGTTATTTTTAAATCACAGCTGGTTAAAATGGAATCTAGAGCACGAAAAATAGACTGAAAAAGGTCGCAGTTTTATGGTATTTGCAACCTTTTTCATTAGTCTATTTACAAATAGTTTTCGGTAATCATATTAATATCAACTAGGCAAAGTTCTGAGTATGAACGATGTAATTAACATCTACGTTACTTCCTAGGCGGTAGCTATCTGTCAGTGGGTTGTAATGAAGCCCTGTGATACCCAATTCTTGAAGAGGAGTAGAATCAATCATCTTGATTAATTCTGCAGGTCGAATGAACTTCTCATGCTCGTGAGTCCCTTCAGGAACGATCTTGAGTAGCTTTTCTGCACCAACAATCGCAAATAAATATGATTTTAAGTTGCGATTTAAAGTGGAGAAGAACACATGTCCGTTTGGTTTTACCAATTTGGCACAAGCCGTGATTACGGATTGTGGGTCTGGCACATGTTCCAACATTTCCATGCACGTGACGACATCATAAGTTTGCGGGTTTTGTTCTGCATGATCTTCAATCGTGCTTTGAATGTAATCTAGCTTGGTGCCTGTTTCTAACGCGTGCAAACGAGCAACTTCAAGAGGTTCCTTACCCATATCTAAACCTGTGACAATAGCCCCTTCAATAGCCATACTTTCGGCTAAGATTCCGCCGCCACAGCCAACATCAAGAACTTTCTTACCAAATAAGCCATCGGCTTTTTCTAGCACATAATTTAGACGTAGCGGGTTAATTTGATGAAGTGGCTTAAACTCGCCTTCGAGATCCCACCAACGTGAAGCCATGTCTTCAAACTTTTTGATTTCTGCTGGGTCTACGTTTTGCGTTTTAGTCATAATCGGCATTTCCAAGTTTAATAATGCATCCATGAAGTTGTGAGCATTATAACTTGGCTTTTCTTGCTGACCAGAAGTTCTACAAATTTGCTGATTTGTTGTCTGTAAAGTAGCCAACTATCAGCAAGATATGTTGGCAGCGTGCAATTTCTCGCCAATTGATTAGCAACAAGGCTCACAAGATGATAAAAGGAAGGGGAAAGTGATGCCTCAGTAGGTAAATTTGTGTTATATTTTTCGGTCTTATACGTATTCAAAAATACGATCTGACTATAGAGGGAAAATGGCTCTATGAGCGATCTAGCGAAAGAGATCACGCCCGTAAACATTGAAGATGAGCTAAGAGGTTCATACCTAGACTACGCGATGTCCGTCATCGTTGGTCGTGCTCTTCCAGATGTGCGTGATGGCCTAAAACCAGTACACCGCCGCGTTTTGTTCGCGATGAATGTACTTGGTAATGATTGGAACAAAGCATATAAAAAGTCTGCTCGTGTAGTAGGCGATGTAATCGGTAAATATCACCCACATGGTGATAGCGCAGTGTACGATACTATCGTACGTATGGCTCAGCCGTTCTCGCTACGCTACATGCTAGTTGATGGCCAAGGTAACTTTGGTTCTATCGATGGCGACTCAGCAGCTGCAATGCGTTATACGGAAGTCCGTATGGCGAAAATTGCGCACGAGCTTTTGGCTGACCTTGACAAAGAAACCGTGGACTATGTACCTAACTATGATGGTACAGAGCAAATTCCAGCGGTTCTGCCGACAAAAATTCCTAACCTATTGGTAAACGGTGCTTCTGGTATCGCGGTAGGTATGGCTACCAACATTCCACCTCATAACCTAGGTGAAGTCGTTGATGGCTGTTTAGCATTTATCAATAATGAAGATATCACTATTGATGAGCTAATGGACTACATCCCTGGTCCTGATTTCCCGACAGCAGCACTGATTAGTGGTCGTAAAGGCATCGTAGATGCTTATAAGACAGGTCGTGGTAAAGTTTACATGCGTTCAAAAGCGGATATTGAAGTAGAGAAAAATGGTAAAGAAACCATTATCGTTACTGAGATCCCTTACCAAGTAAACAAAGCTCGATTGATCGAAAAGATTGCTGAGCTGGTTAAAGATAAGAAAGTTGAAGGCATTAGCGCTCTACGTGACGAATCTGATAAAGATGGTATGCGTATTGTTATTGAATGTAAGCGTGATGCTGTAGGTGAAGTTGTTCTGAACAACCTTTACTCACAAACTCAACTTCAAACTACTTTCGGCATCAACATGGTTGCGTTGAATAACGGACAACCACAACTTTTCAACATTAAAGATATGTTGAAGTGTTTTGTTGATCACCGTCGTGAAGTGGTTACACGTCGTACTATCTTCGAATTGAAGAAAGCGCGCGACCGTGCACATATTTTGGAAGCTCTATCTTTAGCGCTTGCAAACATTGATGAAATCATTGAACTGATCCGAAACGCACCGACACCGGCTGAAGCGAAAGCAGGCCTTGTTGCTCGTGGTTGGGAACTGGGCAATGTTGCTGCAATGCTTGAACGTGCTGGTACTGATGCAGCTCGTCCTGATTGGCTTGAAGATCAATACGGTATCCGTGATGGTCAATACTTCCTAACGGAAACACAAGCACAAGCTATTCTAGAACTTCGCTTACACCGTTTAACCGGTCTTGAGCACGAGAAGATTCTAGACGAGTACAAAGCACTTCTAGAAGAAATCGCTGAGCTAATGCATATTCTTGCAAGCACTGAGCGTTTGATGGAAGTGATCCGTGAAGAGTTAGAAACAGTACGTGATATCTATGGCGATGAACGTCGTACAGAAATCACAGCTGCTGTTCATGATATCGACATGGAAGAGCTAATTGCTCAAGAAGACGTTGTAGTAACGCTTTCAAATGCTGGTTACGTTAAGTACCAAATCCTAAGCGACTACGAAGCTCAGCGCCGTGGTGGTAAAGGTAAGAGTGCGACTAAGATGAAAGATGAGGATTACATTGAGCGTCTGCTTGTTGCTAATACTCACGATAACATCTTATGTTTCTCTACTCGTGGTAAGACATACCGTCTGAAAGTTTATCAACTACCGCAAGCGAGCCGTACTGCTCGTGGTAAGCCTATCGTTAACATTCTTCCTCTAGAAGACGGTGAGCGTATTACGGCTATCCTGCCTGTTTCTGAATTCTCAAATGAGAAATTTATCTTCATGGCAACGGGTGACGGTACTGTTAAGAAGACATCACTGGATCAATTCGCAAACGTACGTGCTAACGGTCTAATCGCTGTTAACCTGCGTGACGATGATTCACTGATTGGCGTTGATATTACTGATGGTAATAGTGACATCATGCTGTTCTCGAAGTCGGGCAAAGTTGTTCGCTTCAACGAGGACAAAGTACGTCCAATGGGTCGTACAGCCTCTGGTGTTCGTGGTATGAAGCTTCCAGAAGACGATCAAGTGGTTTCACTGATTGTTCCTTCAAACGAAGGCGATATCCTAACTGTGACTCAAAACGGTTACGGTAAGCGTACTGAGCTGGCTGAATACCCGACGAAAGGCCGTGCAACGCAAGGTGTAGTATCTATCAAAGTCTCTGATCGTAATGGCCCAGTTGTTGGCGCTGTTCAAGTTGAGGAAGGCGATGAAATGATGATGATCACTGACGCAGGTACATTAGTACGTACTCGCGTAGCGGAAGTAAGCCAAGTTGGTCGTAATACTCAGGGTGTAACATTGATTCGTACTTCTGAAGACGAAAATGTTGTAGCTCTACAGCGAATCGATGAAGTAGAAGAAGCTGAAATACTTGATGAGGAAACTCAAGAAGGTGAACAAGCTTCAAATGAATCTACAGATGTTGATGTTAATGCAGCCGATGCAGAAGCAAAAGATGTAGAAACACCTAAAGCAGACGAGGAAGATTCAGAATAATTTTTTGGATTCTTTGTTTGTAAAAAAACCGAGCTTTTTAGCTCGGTTTTTTTATGTCCGAATTGATCGTGAATAGGATACAAACTTGAATTCTCGATTAAAATATATACTCAACAATAAGAATACTCGAACCTAATAGTTAAAGGCGAGAGCTTTTATCTTGGAGAGAAAATGGATTTTTGGCTATTGATTGCAATGATTTTAATGGGGGCATTTATATTACTTCTGACCCTCAGCTTTACTCATACCAAGAAAGTCAGGAGCTCAAACTTTAAACTTACTATTTTTGTATTGTTGGCTAGTATTGGTATATGGTTCCTTCTTAAGCAAGAACCACCTAAGTCTGAAGATATAACGGTAAGTAATTTCAACGCCACAGAATACGTAGAAGAATTACAAGATAGTTTAAGGCTCAACCCAAACCAAGCTGAATTGTGGTTTCAACTTGGCGGGACATACGTTCAAAGCGGAGATTACGACTCAGCATTAACTTGTTTCGAATATGCGATTAGATTAAGTGACGATGTAACTTCTAGTCTATACTCCGCAAAAGCATCAGCTCTTTACTATGTTAACGCACAAACTATTAACAAAGATGTAAGAGATCTGTTGGATTCTTCTTTGGCATTGGATCCATACGATCGTACTGCTTTGATCTTAATCGCAAGTGATCATTTTATCAGCTCTCGATATGAAGAAGCGATCGTAGTGTGGACCCGACTTTTAGACTCTAACCAGCAAGGCATAGACAGAGTGTCTTTGATTCATTCAATTAACCAAGCTAAACAACTCATACGTAAATAAGCGCTTTAACAAAGAGCATAGACATGGATGCATTCTATGCCAAGCCAAGCCAAGCCAAGCCAAGCCAAGCCAAGCCAAGCCAAGCTAAGTTAGTTGATATTGGTTTACTAGTTGTTCCTTAACCTTATATTGTTTGAGCAGATCTGCTTGCGATTTCTTATGATTTTGGTAGAAAAGTGCTTCTTCTTTCTTGAGTAATTCGTAGTGTTTATCAAGCATTTCTAGCACGGACTTGACCCTCTTCTTAGTGGTTGCTGTACAGCTCTTCCCACCCAAATCATCTTCAATATCAAGTACATGTGACCGGAACATTTCAGCGATATACAGTTCATTCAACGCTTCTGGCGTTTTAAGTGCTTTCTCATAGGAATATATCAACCCTTTAATGTGCTGAATTACATCAATACTTGCCGAGTTTTCTTTAAGCCATATGAGTTTCTGATTAAGTATCTTTAAGGCTTCTTCTTTAATTATTTTGAAATAAGCAATCGCGTCTTTATCGTTTAAGTTCTGGGAGCAAAGCCACCCGGATAAAAAGCGAGTCTCAAACCTTTCAAAAGATTGAAAGATTGGATCATTCATCCCGTTACTATTTAATTCATTCAATGGATCAAAGCTATACATATAACCAAAATCAAACAGAGTAATATTGTGATCATCATCTACGATTAAATTACCTTGGCTTAAATCCCACTCGAATAAACCTGTTTTTTCACAAGATAGAAGTGTTGAGAAAAGTTGAGCAATAGTGTTTCTTTCTATACGTGCTAACAGGTTACCTTCGAGCCAGTCAGACAAAATAATGCCTTGTCGATAATCGGCATAAATAGTGGAGACGATGTGTCTAAATTCGTTTGAAGTCGTAGGATCATCTTTACGTGCTTGAAGATCATGTCGGCGTTGTACTTCATTTAGAAATGAATACTTACCATCTAAGTTTTTTACTTTAGAAGTTGTTCTTTTTCTCTTAAGCGTGAAGTGGTTACCTGCAATGCTCAAGTGATACACAGTCGCGGTTAACCCGCTGTCGAAAGTTTCTATTACATAAGGCGAGTCTGATGTGATCTGAGCTAGCTGATCTGGTGGGATAGGGCAGTGGTTAGCCGAACCGACTATAAGGTTTTGCCCACTTTCATCAAACGATTTTTGTTCTAGTTGGCGATGGTTCATAAGTTAGCCTCAAATGAGTAGGGCTAAATAACATATATTATTAACTAGTGGCTTTGGCTCACCCTAAATGAATTTTATAAAGGATGAGTATTGAGGGTGAGGGAGTATTTGGAAGGGCCATTATTGATTAACTCAACAATAAAAAACCAGCCGAGGAACAGGCTGGTTTTAATCATGTGCTTATTGCTTTGTCGTTTGATAAAGCAGAGTTCTGCTATGAGAGTCGGTAAGTGATACTCATAATTTACTCATAGCTATACTTATCTTCACGCTTACTTGCTTCTTCGTCCCACTGCGGCGCAACCGTTTCTAAAAAGTGTTTCTTGTCTGCATTCATTTTGTCCATATCCATGCCTATCGCTTTTTGCGCATTAAGTTTTGTGGATATGTCAGGGATGATTACTGGCTCAGTAATCCCTTTTTTGGCAAGAAGTCGAATAAGCTTAGTACGTGCATCTGCAGCTCTATCTACCGCAGTTCCAAGTACCTCTAATGCAACTTCTGGTGCGTGCATATGTACACCATGTGAAGCGATGGCATAATCCCAGCGCCATTGAGCATGGCGAATATCTTGAAGGATTGGTTTCATTTCATCTTCAGTTGCACCGGCATCCCACGCAGCACCAGCTTCAAAATGGGCGGCAACTATTTGTTTTTCAGCCGTTAACTTCATATTCAACACTTGGGCTTTACGTGTAGAAACGATACCGCGTAATTGCTCTTTTGATTGAGTATGACATTGCGCACAAGTATCGTCGAAACGATCGAATGGGTTACCAACTTTATGGTCGGTAAATACAGTGCCATCTTCTTTGGTCACTTTTGGCATATGGCAGTCAACACAAGCAACTTTGTTCTTACCATGAATGCCTTCCCGCCATGTTTCAAATCCGGGGTGCTGAGCTTTCAACATCGGAGCTTTAGATACCTTATGTGTCCAATCTTTGAAGCCGATTCCATCATAGTACTCTTCCATTTGTTCAACTTTAGTGCCTTTATCCCAAGGGAATTTGACGCCTTTTGTTGGACCTGTGAAGTAATATTCAACGTGGCATTGAGAGCATACTGAAGACTGTTGATCTAGGCGAGATTGATGGTCGAAATTTTTGCCGATCGTATCAAATGCACGTTCTACGTAAGGACGAGTTATTTTGAGCGCCGGTTCTCCATTCTTGAAGTTGTCACTTTGAGTATCGTGGCAATCAGCACAGCCGATAGGGTTTGTTATTTCAGCCCCTAAACGTGCCCATTTACCTTCAAAGTAACCATCTTCTCCACGCTCTTCTATCACTCGCGCGACATCTGGGCTTTTACAACTCCAACATGCCATAGGCATAGGACCTGAATTTTCATCTGTAGGTGCACCGGTTCTTAGTGTTTGTCTTACATCGTCAATGGCGTAAAAGTGACCGCGAGCTTTATTATAATCTTTAGCAAAACCGTACCCCGCCCACATGATGACCATATTAGGATCTTCTTTAAGAGCATCTTCTAGATTTTCACTTTCTGATGTTTGCTTCCATGTTTGATATTGATCGGGATGGTTCTCTTCATATTGCTCATTACGAGGATCGCCAATGTCTTTTTGTTCAGATGCAGCAAAGCTGGCAGTGCTAACTAATGATGCACTTACCAATAATAATGCAGCGACTGAATTACCTATCCAATGCTTTTTCACAGTGATATCTCCAATATACTGATTCTTATACCAAGCGTTGTGAGGTTGCTATATCAAATAAGAACTGGAGAGTTCCTATTTATATTAATTCATAAATAAACACATTTTGTTACGTGTTTACTCATGCTTGTTTTAGATCAATTAATAGAAGTGACCTGGCTCACGCCTGTTCTTATATACCCCTAAAGGGTTAGTTGTGTGTATTTTAAATGATAATAATTATCAATAATAACAATGGGTTATTAATATAACCATGATTATTAAATGGTGATTATGTTCACAATTTATACCGTAAAAAGTATGCTCATTAATTGTAGGGGTATAATCTAAAGTTAGAGAGCGTTGTGGCTTTATCCTAAATAAGAATTGATATCAAATGAACGATAATAATATCGTTCAGGATACTTTTGTTTAACCAGAACCATTATTTACTTGAGAGTTAAATAACACTGGTATAAGGAAAGGATAAAATGGGCAATATCAAATTGGCCATAGTCATAATGCTTAAATCCCTTCTAGCATTTTGCCTCTATGGTTATTCCATTCATGCGCTCGCCGACTCGCCGACTGTTGACTCAGTCACCGACTCTGCAAGGCATGAAGTCGAACTCATTCGTGATAAAGACTATAAGTGTGTTCAGTGCCATAAAGATTCCAAAGATACATTATTAGGATCGCATGGCGAAAAAGCACATAAAGCTTTAGGTCGAGAAGTTAATTGCACAGAGTGCCACAACAACATTAGCCCTGATCATCGAGAAGGGGCGCCTATTGTCACCAAGTATCGTTCAGCGCAGTCCATGTTAGGTACTGACTCTGAATTACTCACCCCCGAATCTGTTTTACAAGCCAATAGTGAATGTACTGATTGTCACGAACCTCAATCTTTACAAGATTCTGATTGGACCCATGATGTTCACGCACAAAATTTAACTTGCTCTAATTGCCATGATGTTCATGCCAAGAAGTCTAAAGTGTTAGCTTTGGATAAAAAAGAAAGGATCAAGTTATGCGTGGATTGCCACTCAGATTTCAACCAACTGAAAGAAAAGGAGTAATCTATGAGTTGTTCTAGAAGAAACTTTTTAGCAGGAACTGGGGCGGTAATCTTCACTACAGGTATCGCAGCCACTGCTTCAATGACCAGTCGTAAAACCCTTGCTAACGTGGAAGAAGAAGGTGTTAAACGATACGGGATGATTCACGATGAAACGGCTTGCATTGGTTGTACTGCCTGTACTGAAGCATGCCGAGAAGTGAACAACGTACCGGAAGGGGTCTCTCGCTTAGAAATAATCAGAAGTGAACCTCAAGGTGAATATCCAAATGTTGATTACCGTTTTACACGCAACTCTTGTCAACATTGTGATAATGCACCGTGTGTTATGGTTTGCCCAACGGGTGCTGCATACAAGGATGAAAAAACTGGCATCATCGATGTCCATCAAGAGAAATGCGTAGGCTGCGGTTACTGCTTATTAGCGTGTCCTTACCAAGTCCGCTTTTTCCATCCTGAAAATAAATCGGCGGATAAATGCAATTTTTGCCGAGACACCAATCTTGCAGAAGGTAAGTTACCGGCGTGTGTAGAATCTTGCCCAACAAAGGCTTTGGTTTTTGGCGACTTAAACGATCCTACTAGTGAGATTAATCATGTGCTTAAAAATGAAGTTGTGTACAGAGATAAAGTCCATTTAGGGACGGCTCCTAAGTTATACAAAGTACCGCATCAGAAAGGGGAGATACCATCATGAGTGAATGGGAAACTGCGTTTCAATCTGGTGTGGTCGTTTGGGATTGGATCATTGCGATTTACTTATTTCTAGCAGGTATGTCTGCAGGTTCTGTGATGATCTCCATTTATCTTAAACGGAAAGTCATTGTAGGTAAGCCTTCTGAAAGTGGGATTTTAAAAGCGACGGCGTTTCTCGCACCATTTGGCATTATTGTGGGTTTAACTATTCTGGTATTCCACCTAACAAAGCCGTTAGATTTTTGGAAGATCATGATCTTTATTAACCCAACGTCGGTTATGGCAATGGGTGTCGTGTTATTTAATGTTTATATGGCGGCATTGTTTGCTTGGATAGGCATTATTTTTAGAAAGCAGATCGTTAGCTTTTTAAAAGGGCGTTTCGAAATTGTTGATAGCATTCTGGATAAATTAGAGGCGTTTGAGAATTATCTTGAACTGTTCTTGGCATTTTTAGCTTTATTACTTGCTGCCTATACCGGATTTTTATTATCGGCATTACCTACCTTCCCAATGTTGAATAACCCTGTTTTACCAATACTATTTTTATTCTCGAGTTTATCGTCTGGCGCTGCTGCGTGTTTATTAGTTGGGATACTCGTCTTTAAGGAATCACCACTTAGTGCAAGTGTGAGCTGGGTGCATGGTTTTGAACGACCAGTTGTCATGTTTGAGCTATTTGTACTCGTGGCATTTTTTACCGGTTTGATATTTGCTGGTGGTCAAAGCGAGCAAGCCGCGTGGAATGCGATTTCTGGGGGTTTTTGGGCTAGCTGGTTCTGGTGGGGGGTAATAGTAGCCGGCATGCTTCTACCATTACTGATGAATGCTTTAACACCTAAATCTATCCGACATGGTGCGTTGTACATTTTTACTGTGACGTCTTTGAGCTTAGCAGGCGTGTTGATGTTGAGGACATTCATCCTCTACGCAGGTCAATTAACCGTTGTTTAATATACCTGATGGACGAAGGTAGTATGTAAAAGCAGCAAGACGACATGTGGGTTGCATATAACTTTCATTAATATGCCAGTGGGCTTTGTTGATAACGGATGTCTTTTTCGTAGAAATAAAGCTCACTTTATTGAATTGAATTGAATTGAATTGAATTGAATTGGCTAAATGGCTCCAAAGCATCGAAGCTAATCATCGAGGTAATATGATAGGCAACTTAGGGTTACTCAGCTTAATAATGGTCGCCATACTTAGTAGTGCAGTCACGCTGGTGTATGGTTTCTCTATGGCTAAACAATATAGAACCTCAACCGCATATGCAGTATTTGATACGTATATTCGACCATTTACGTTGGGTTCAGCTTGTCTATCTATATTCTCTATTGTTTTGTTGGCAGTGGCTTTCTATCAAGATGATTTTTCTATCTTATACGTGTCTGAGCATTCAAATACGCAGCTTCCAGTTTTTTTTAAAATTGCAGCTGTCTGGGCTGGTCATGAAGGGTCATTGCTGTTTTGGGTGCTAACATTAGCATGTTGGGCGGGGGTGATTGCGCTTCAAAGCTCGTTACAAAATGATTATCAAATAAAAGTGTTATGGGTAATGAATGGATTACTTTGCGCTTTTACATGGTTTACTCTTCTCTCTTCCAACCCTTTTGAATTCAATAGCGCGTTACCTGTTGAGGGGCGAGACCTAAACCCTATGCTCCAAGATGTTGGGTTGATTTTTCACCCTCCACTTCTTTATTTAGGCTATGTTGGATTTTCTGCTGTTTTAGCGTTTGCAGTTGCGGCTTTATTAACCAAAGAAATTGAATTTGAGTGGGTAAACCACTGCCGAAAATGGAGCTTAGTCGCGTGGATATTTTTAACGGCTGGGATCGTTCTAGGATCATGGTGGGCATACTATGAATTAGGTTGGGGAGGCTGGTGGTTTTGGGACCCTGTAGAAAATGCCAGTTTGTTACCTTGGTTAACCGCGACGGCTTTATTACATTGTTTGACTATTGCGAAAGAGAAGCAACACTTATTGAAGTGGGCATTTAGTTTAGCTTTTACGACTTTCTCTTTGAGTATACTCGGTACTTTTATTGTCCGTTCAGGTGTTCTGACATCAGTACATGCATTTGCTGTTGATCCTTCTAAAGGGCTGATTCTGATATCTATATTATGCATTGTATTTACGGCTTCGTTTTCCTTACTGATCATAAGAGGGGAGTCATTTAACTCAAAAAATATAACGCACTTTTTGAGTCGAAGTTTCCTCATTCTATTAGCAATAACCTTGCTCGTTGTGGCAATGCTGGTGGTTTTATTTGGTACCTTTTACCCAATGGTTTATGAGCTCTTAGGCTTGGGAAATATATCCGTTGGGGCTCCTTATTTTAATCTATTTGCAGTACCTATAGGTTTATTGGTTTTACTGTTGATTGGTTTCTCCCCCTTAGTTGAAAAGCTACGAGAAAAACAGCTATCAGCAAAAGTGATGCTCCTCTTGTTAGCCATGTCTACTATAGTTGGTTTCCTTCTCTATTTAAGCCAACTCCAATTAAATCAATTGAGTCAACTTAGTGACTTACACTGGGTTGTGCAAATAACCTGGATAGCAGCCGCTTGGGTGTTCTTTTCGCATATCTACGCACTAGTTACCGCCTACAAAGAAACTTACTTCATACGAGTGGTCTCTATGAGCCTAGCGCATATAGGGATGGCAATGTTTGCTATAGGTGCTGCAATGAATAGCCACCATTCATTGGAATTGAATAAGAAACTAGAGCCTGGATCGGAGATTCAATTCTTTGATTGGACATTAAAGTATAATGAAACAGAGCTTTATGTCGGAAGTAATTTCACTGCAGAAAAAGCTCATCTAGAGTTAAGTAAGGATGAGGAATCATTTATCATTACTCCTGAAAGACGTTTCTATCAAGTGAGAGTGATGAACATGAGTGAGCCTGCAATGAAGTGGTTTTGGCATGGTGATGTCTATATCACACTGGGAGAAAAGATCGATAGCTCAGCCTACGCGTTCCGTATCCAATATAAGTCGTATGCCCGTTGGATCTGGGTAGGAGTATTGCTATCTGTCCTTGGTGGAATCATTGCACTATTTTCTCGTAATCAGGTAACCATTGTTAGCTTTGTCTCTAGGTTTAAATATGCGTAATAAATTGTTTTTGTTAGTGATTACTTCTCTGGCGATAGCTCTGAGTTTTAGTTTAGCGTTGGGGAGTAAGCAGCGATCATCAACGATTCAAGTGATGGACAGAGTGTTTCCCGAATTCACTGAATACGATCTTTTATTGGGCGATCAAACGATCACAAGATCGGATATTACCAAGAGTAAATACCAACTGATCAATATTTGGGCTTCATGGTGTGGGATATGTAAAACAGAGCATCCATTTCTTAATCAATTGAAAATTGAAGGGATTCCTATATATGGTATTAATTATAGAGATAATAAATTATCGGCAATTAAAGTATTAGAGAAAGTATTAGAG
>NZ_JAKJSZ010000016.1:0-132100 GCF_050337535.1 Vibrio kagoshimensis | reverse complement strand
TGAATTGACTGTGCCAAAATTAAGTAAACTTAATTTTGTATTGGTCACTCAGTTCATTGAAACCAAATTGATTTCCGAGGAAATCTTGCTTTGCTAATGCAAAACAAATTTTGATATTCATCAACGAGTGCCCACACAGATTGATAGGTTTAAATTGTTAAAGAGCTTTGCTTATTGAACACTTCCTTTTAACAAGAAGCCTCTCAAAGCGGACGTGAATTCTAGCGATTTAACTTAAAGTGTCAAACACTTTTTTAAATTTAATTTTTTAGAATTTTCGTCTTACTGATTTTCGCTGAAGCCTTATGGCGTCTGCCGTGTCAGTGAGGCGGCATTATAGAGAACATCTAAAACTTGGCAACCCCTTTTCTTCAAAAAATCAAAAAAAACAACCCAACCGTTCAAAAGTCCATCAAACGAAGCTTTATCGATTATTAATCGTTCAAAACAGACCATAAAATCACAGTTTATCTATTAAACTCTTATCAAAGTCTGCAATGTTCAAGTCAAACTCCCAACGTAATGCTTCTTCTTTAATTATTTCTAATGCTTTTTCCACAGCACTGATTGTAAGCGTGTTGTTATCTAACTCATATACTTGCTTTTGGGTTGTGTAATAGAAGAAAAGAACCGTTAGTGCATCTCGATTTCCTGATTCCGCTTCTTGTTTAATGCGCTTTAATTTTCTATACACTCGGTTATGTATTTGCTTCAGTTCCCAAACATATAATGCTTCTGTTAGATATGGGTGGGTTTTAAAAACCTTGATGGCACAAACATTCACAGCGATGGCTATGATTACGCCGATAACGTTTAAATGAAAGTTTCCGGTTGCTTCTCCACTAATCGACTCAGAGAAGCCAAATAATGAAATAAGTATTGAGCTTGAACCAATTGCGATAAGCGCAAGAGAAGCAACTAACGCTATAAGCAATACATTCATCTTCTTTCTGTATTCAGTTTTATCAATTTTTTGCAGTTTCATTAATGACTTCCTTCTATTAATGATCATCATCTTACCTATGGCTATCTTGTCTTCAAGTTTTACAAACATTCCTGTGGCTCTTGTACCTTATTAAGAATGTCTTTGCCCTTATTCAATGGATTTTAGTCACATCATTTGACTTCATTAATAGAAAGGAGTTACATACCGCATCAAACTGTACTCATCAATTTAATTCAGTATACCTACATGCGTAATACTGAAAGCTAACAAGGTATTTGCTATGCGTTCATTTGTTTTAAGAGCTCGAGCTGCTCCCACAGAAAGTCACCTTATCCTTGAAGGGGTCGGTCAAGACGCTCACACTGAGATTCTTGCCCATACACTGATGAATACAATCTTTGTTGCACAATCTCACCGTGCTGATGTCACTGTTCATCTGGTATTAGAAAGTACTAAAGACTTTTCACGAACCATTACTTTCGATTCAAATGAAATTACTAATATTGGCGGGTTTCATGAGGCGGCTCTACTTGCGGCTGTTGTTAGAGCAGCTGACGCCTCTAAAGGAATGACCAAAGAACAAAGTCGCCAGGTTGAACCAGGTATCACAGTTCGAACTGTTAGCTTTGAAAAGCTAATTAAAGAATTAGCCGAAGATCATCAACTCTATATGATGGATAAGAAGGGAACCTTCGTTAGAGATGCTGAGATTGCAGACAATCCATGTTTCTTGTTAACAGACCACATTCCAATGCCGAAAAAGAGCTATAACAGCTTAAAAAGATTAGGAACAGAAAAGATCAGTCTGGGTCCGAATATGCTTTTCGCTTCTCAATGTGTCGTTTTGATCAACAATGAGTTGGATCTACGAGATTTTTAATTCCTTGGTTTTGGAATAAGCACATTCTGTTTATAGATAAAGGTGAACTCATTCATCTTTATCTTCTTATCTTCTTATCTTCTTATCTTCTTATCTTCTTACAAGCATTATTTTAGTTTTCGTATTTACTAACCTCCTATTTCATCATTTGTAATTCATCATTATTTCGATTATTATCGAATTAAATATTTAGGAGCACACATGAACTTAGAAGTCGTTGCGAAAGCACTTAAAGAGCTGGGTCACCCTATTCGCCTAACTATTTATAAGAGTGTCGTTAAAGCTGGCTACCAAGGCATTGCAGTTGGAGGCCTACAGGAGGAACTAGGTATCCCTGGTTCTACCTTATCTCACCATATTTCAAGCCTTGCATCGGCAGGCCTAATCAGCCAAAGACGTGAAGGAAGAACCTTATTTTGCGTGGCAGAGTATGAATGCCTCGAAGGCGTTATTGATTTCTTACAAGACGAGTGTTGTGCAAATGAACAGTGCAACTAGTACCGCTTTACAGTTAGAGCAAGTCTGGAAAGACTACCAGCAAGCTTTGAAGACTTTCCTTCATTCTAAGGTTAGTAATTCAGCAGATGTTGATGACCTACTGCAAGAGATTTTGATCAAAACTTATCAAAGCCTTAATACTGTTCAAGATGCAGACAGCGTAAAGGCATGGCTTTTTCAACTGGCGAACCGAACCATCATCGACTTTTACCGAAAACGCTCTCGTCATCAAAGAGACAACGAGCTAGATGCCAGTGATTTATGGTTTACGAATGCCGATGATGATTCTAGTTTTGAGCAAGATTTATCAAAGTGCATTGAACCTTTTATTCAAGCTTTACCGGAGCAGAATGCTTCTCTATTGTTCGCGATTGATATTAAAGGACAAAGCCAAAAAGAACTCGCTAAGCAGCAAGGGATCAGTTACTCGACGGTTAAATCTCGCGTGCAAAAGAGCCGCGGTGAATTGAAGAGATTATTTGAAGAGTGTTGCCATTTATCACTTGATAGCCATGGCAATATCATTGATTGCGATACCAAGCCAGGAAATGACTGTAATAAGTGTTAATCCAGACTAAAACGTTTAATCGATGTTTTTACGAATAAATGTATAAACTAAAAAGCCCGCCTAACTTGTCAATGACGTTAGGCGGGCTTTTTGATAATCGCATTTAATAATCACAAAAGAGTAAATACAAAACTAGTCGATGCAGAAACCTGATTTTCTTTCTGTTTTTTACGCCGCTTTAGCTTGCTGAACAGGCTGATAACGACCGGGCTTGTGGTTCATCGCGAGTATTAAGTTAGTAACAACAGCACCCACTACAGAAAGTAAGATCAGAGTGATATCTACAATAAAGAACGACAATACAACTATGGTACAATCTAAAACCATTTGAATCTTACCTGCACGAATCCCAAACCGCTCTTGCAAGTACAGCGCTAGAATATTAAAACCGCCTAGGCTCATCTTGTGCCTGAAAATAACCAACATCCCCATACCAATTAAACCGCCACCAATTACGGCAGCATAAATAGTATTGATTTCTGCTATTTGGATAACATGATGCAAATGATCTACTGCAAACGAAACAATGGAAACGGCAACAAAGGTATTAATGGTGAAACGCCACCCCATGCGAGTGACAGAAAGAATATAGAAAGGTAGATTGAGAGCAAAGAAAACTTGCCCGAAACTAAAGTCAGAGACCTTAGTTAAAAAGATAGCCAAACCAGCAGTTCCACCAGTCAATAAACCTACTTGATTGAAGAAGATAACACCTAATGAAACCAGTGCGCTACCTAGTAAAAGAGCCAAGAGGTTCTCTCGAAGATTATGATCTTTATCCATGCGCTTATTGCTTCCTTATCCCTAAATTTAAAGCTCTTTACTTCATCATGAGTAAAGTGATCGAGCGCATAAAATGACGATCTTTATAAAAAATGTCGAGGAACAGGCTGCTGTTAATTTTTAATTACTGTGTAAAACCTCTGTTACACCGTTAAAAATCAAGCTATTTAATGCACCTTAGAAAATGCTGTTCTATGAGGTCTTCTCCTAGCATGATCTCTTTCGCATCACCCTTTAGTCATAGCTGTTAATCACCGTTGCTAATATCACAGTAGCAACTTCAGTAAAGCCCTTCCTAAGTCATTCCTTCTATGTACGCTTCGAATGGGTTAATCAAGTTTCTACTTTTGTTTACCTCATCTACGTGGAATGGTCAGACTTACTTGACCAATCTATGCATAAAACGCATAGATTGAATCACATATTCTCATTTGTCAGTATTTCATAGCGGCTTTATGATGCGCGCCTATTTTCGACAGACCAACATTTCTTGACTTATGTTCTCGCAATCACTTTTCGCTCAACTATGCAGGATGATCATATTACTGATCATTAGCTTAGTCATTGTTCATCACAGCAAGCCTTTGATTGAGCTATTAGCCCAGCACGCCGTTAACAGCGGGTGCCACCAGCAATCGGGAGAACACAATATGGCTGATCACCAGCATCACCACTAAAGCTACGCCGAATCTAAAACCACATTAGATCTAACGATTCATAACACCGCGCTACACCATTACTAACTACGAGCACTACAATGAGCATTTTCCGTTTTCCTTTATTAGTATGGCTAGGGATTGGCACACTAATTATCAGTCTAGGGATTAGACAATCATTTGGCATTTTCATGATGCCCATTTCAGAATATTTCGGTACAGGCCGAGAGTTTTTCAGCATTGCTATCGCGCTTCAAAATCTTCTCTTTGGTGTTTTTCAACCTTTTGTAGGCATGGCTGCAGACAAATGGGGCGCAAGAAAAATCATCATTGCAGGAGCATGCGCCTACGGTTTAGGTCTGTTACTCACCTCAGTGACTACAGAATCAAGCATGTTATACGTATCACTTGGTGCTTTGATTGGCTTGGGGCTAAGCGCAACTAGCTATGTAATTGTGCTTGGTGCAGTAGCCAAAGTAGTGCCAGCTGAACATGCAGCAAAAGCTTTTGGTTTAACAACGGCTGTTGGTTCATTTGGTATGTTTGCTGTGATCCCAGGAGCGCAATACATGTTAAATGAATTTAACTGGCAAACTGCCATGCAAGTATTCGCGCTTTTAACCTGCCTCATGATTTCATTTGCATTATTCATGAGAGCTCCAAAATCACAGGCTTCGGCAAATATTCAAGCTCAAAATGAAGATAATCAAACGTTGAAAGAAGCGCTGAGAGAGGCGTTTTCTCACAAGGGATATTGGCTTATTCATGCCGGATTCTTTGTGTGTGGTTTTCACGTTATGTTTATTGCTACTCACTTACCAAGCTATTTAGCAGATAAGAATTTACCCGCTAGCAGTGCTGCTATGGCTCTAGCTTACGTGGGTATTTTTAACATCTTCGGTTCTTATTTTTGGGGAGTCATGGGGGACAAATTCAGCAAGCGCCATGTCATGTCTGCTCTCTACTTCGTAAGAACAGTGGTGATTGCCGCTTTCGTAACACTGCCAGTAACAGAATCGACAGCTGCACTATTTGGTGGTGCTATTGGTTTTTGTTGGCTAGGTACAGTGCCACTTACTTCAGGGCTTGTAAGACAAATTTTTGGTGCTCGCTACCTTTCAAGTCTTTATGGTTTGGTCTTTTTTACTCACCAAGTCGGCAGCTTTTTAGGGGCATGGGCAGGTGGTCGAATTTACGATTACTACGGGTCATATGAGCCAATTTGGTGGTCAACGGTTGTATTAGCATTCCTGGCAGCTTTAATACATTTACCTATCAATGATAAACCCGTTGCGCGTCTTCAACCTGCGTTTGCTTAACGCTTTTTCAACTGGGAATAAACGTACGTTTATTCCCGTTTTATTTATCTTATAAATCCATTAACTCTTAATGATTTACCCCTCAAATGCATTACGGTAAGAACATGATCCTATAAAGAAATACTTCCCGTTATTGCATCAATCCCGATGACTTTACTTTATAGTGCTCATTCAGCCCTCATACTCTAATAGTGCATATGCTCACAGACTACTTTGACCAAACCGTCTTAATCGCCATGACTCTCATCTTTCTTGGATCATTCGTCCAAACTGCGATTGGATTTGGCTTAGCTATTGTTGCAGCTCCTGTACTTTTTCTTATTTCTCCCGACTATGTGCCCGCGCCAATTTGTTTAATTGGGCTGTTCATTTCAATATTGAATGCAATGAAGCACCGCTCCAATATTTCTATTGGAGGCTTGAAAGTAGCTCTGATTGGACGAATCCCAGGCTCAATCGCTGGCGGGTTTTTATTGGTGATGGTGTCAACTCAGGTGCTGTCTCTTTGGCTGGGTCTGCTTGTTGTTTTAGCTGTTATCACTAGTTTGCTGCCTTTTAGAATTGAGCCCACACCGATCAAAATGGGTATTGCAGGTTTTTTCTCTGGTTTCTTTGGCACCAGCTCTGGCATTGGTGGTCCTCCAATGGCGCTATTACTTCAGCATCAAGAAGCCAACCAACTTCGCGGCAATTTATCCGCCTTTTTTGTCTTTAGCTCTATCATCTCGTTGATAGTACAGATTCCTGCTGGTTTCTTTACTTTGCACCACCTATGGATAACGATGCCACTTATTCCAGCTTCTTGGCTTGGCTACAAGTTAGCCTTACTCACCACTCAGACGCTCCCTAAAGAAAAGATTCGTATCGGAGCTCTTGTTCTCTGCTCAGCAAGTGGGGTAACCGCCGTTTGGCAAGGAGTCAGTGGCTTTTAATACATAACTAACAACCCCAATACCATAGTGGGTAGATAGATAAATGAAAGGATAAAGAAGGTTCAGAATATGACTTATGATGAATACAATGAATTTTGCAAAGCTCTTCCTGCCACTAGCTATGTTGTCCAGTGGAATAACTCGCACGTATGGAAGGTCGGAGGGAAGGTTTTCGCGATTGGTGGCTGGGGACCGAATGACCAACCTGCTTTTATTTTTAAAACATCAGATCTAAATTATGACTTTTTGAGCGAGCAAACTGGCTACAAGCCCGCCCCATATTTTGCGTCTAGAGGAATGAAGTGGATACAACACTATGAGTCCACCCCAAACTCAGATGAAGAGCTTATCTACTATCTGAAAGAGTCTTATCGAATAGTTTCTCTCGGTCTAACCAAAAAGAAACAAAAGGAATTAGGATTAAATCAAGAAAGCGAATAAACGGCCAAATTCCCAAGAATCAAATCAAAGCCTTGTTAAATTAAACCCTTGTTAAATAATACTGTCGGTAAATATTGTTTAAGCATAGGGATAGGGATTTTCGGCACCATTAGATAAATCAGCGCTGCTAACACAACAGATCCAATCAAATCTTCTGGTCGGTGCATGCCTAGCCATAAGCGGCTGTAAGCAACCCCAGCAGCCCAAATCATCAGCCCTGCGACCCAAGTAAACTTACGGCTTTCAAAAAACAACCCACCAAAGAAAGCTATACAAATCGCGACAAAAATAGTGTGTCCAGAAGGGAAAGAGTAATCTTGTTCCCCAAGCCAATGATGCACTCGCCATTCACTCACATTACTTGTCACGTTCATGATCACTTCATTTTTTTCACTGAGTGATAGTTGATAAAAACTTTCAGGGAGTTCGATTAAATCGACTTGAGCAAGGTACTCAGTATAAGGTCGCGGGCTTTCTGTCGAATGCTTCAGAAATGTTTTAGCTGAGAAGCAAATCACTAACAGTAATGAGAGTTGAATAGCCAAGCTTAAAAACTTAATTCGAGGGAATTTTAGTCGTAACGTTAGTGCACTCAGTACCGCTAAGGTCACAAGAAAACCAGAGCTGCCTGCAGAGTCTGTCAGCAGCGTCATAAAACGGCCCACAAAAGGTTCAATTGATTGCCCAAGGTCAAAATCAACGCCAATCAATACAACAGGCAGAAGTGAATAAAGGCTAAAAGCTAATAACAGTAACCCTTTAGATTTATTGGCAATATAATCAATCATTGTAACGCTGCAGTCCGTGCGGAAAGGGCGAATCCTAACTTAGCCGAATATGAAGAACATCAGGTTTATGTCAGAAATGTTATCCTAAGGCAAAATAACCCTACTTAAGTAGGGACTTATTCGATTGCGCGGTCAACTTGACGAAAACACCAGCCATCGCCGCTTAAAATTTGATTCAGAATAAAGAAACACTCACAAGCCCGACTATGGCTAGCTTCTTATAAATATTTAGAAACTGGGTTTTCAGCTTAACCGTCATTCTTCATTCTTCATTCTTCATTCTTCAGCCAAACTCAACTGCATGATTCTATTTACGGGCACTAAATAACCAATTAAAGACCACCTAACGGTAAATTAAGTGAAACTTTGCTACCAGTCCTTTAAATCTAAGATTGAAAGGATTACCATTCCCTCGCTCACTGCGTTTTTGAAATTTAAATGGCAGCACAATTTAAATTCGTAACGAATGAAGCAACATATTTAATTTTTATTCTCAGGGCGGGGCGCAATTCCCCACCGGCGGTATGTTTAGTTTTCCATTCGTATTCAACTTTTATGTATGGATTTTCCTGAATAAGCCCGCGAGCGCTCGATACGTCGAGGTCAGCAGATCTGGTGAGATGCCAGAGCCGACGGTTATAGTCCGGATGAGAGAGAATGAAAACACACCGCTCACATAGTGAGACGGTGTATTTCGTTTTGGATAAACCATTACACGCGAATCGCCACCGGTAATAAGTGGGGATGGTTGTGTTTGTTTTTAGTCCCTCATACAGCCCTGATTCTGGTGATATTTAGGAGTTTAACCATGAATCAGTCTTCACTACTTGCCGAATTTGGCGAACCAATTACTCGCGTTGAAAATGCTCTCGAAGCCTTAAGAGAAGGCCGTGGTGTATTGCTTTTAGACGATGAAAATCGTGAAAATGAAGGTGATATTATCTACTCTGTCGAGCACCTAACTGACGCTCAAATGGCACTAATGATCCGCGAATGTAGCGGCATTGTTTGCCTATGTTTGACCGACGAACAAGCCAATCAGCTTGAGCTTCCTCCAATGGTTATTGATAACAACAGTGCGAATCAAACCGCATTCACTGTGACTATTGAAGCGAAAGAAGGCGTGACTACCGGCGTATCTGCAAAAGATCGCGTTACGACTATCAAAACAGCTGCAAACCCAAATGCGAAGCCATCAGACCTTGCTCGCCCTGGTCACGTATTCCCATTACGAGCTCGCAAAGGTGGCGTTCTAGCTCGCCGTGGTCATACAGAAGGCACGGTCGATTTAATGCAAATGGCTGGTTTTGCTCCTGCAGGCGTATTATGTGAAGTAACCAACCCAGACGGTACTATGGCTAAAGCCCCTGAGATCGTTGCATTTGGTAAACTGCACAACATGCCAGTACTGACCATTGAAGATATGGTGATGTACCGCAACAAGTTTGACCTTAAGCTCGCTTAATCAAGCGTATTTAACTGGCTAACCCGCCAACTTTTGGCTGAAACGTCGTTAAACAAACCCGCTTTACCTCCAAAAGCATTCCAAATTAATAGCCTCACTGATTTCAGTGGGGCTTTTTCACACTCATGTCCTGTAAAAATCAACTCAATTAGCAATTATTATCATTAACAACAATTGATTGTTATGTTATAACATTTCAAGTTTTTAACCATTACTAGGACAAAAGCATGAAAAAGCTTGCCGCACTGGCTCTACTTTCCATCAGTGCACTACTTATATGGACATTCGTACCATCGAAAGAAACGGAACCCACCACTCTCAATATTTCAGGTCCCTTCGAATTTACCGATCAAGATTTATCGAAAAACGGCTACCTATTTACACGATTACAAGTCGTTGAAGCGCTGACTGCTATCGATAAGTCAGGCAACGTTACACCTTTATTAGCGAAAGAATGGACGACTCGCGATAACAATTTACGTTGGGAGTTTACAATACGCCCAGATGTTATTTTCCATGATGGTTCACCACTGACCGCACAAGCAGTTCAAACTTCTCTTACTCACGCTTTAAAGAAACCTGGCGTATTAAAGCGTGTTCCTATCAAAGAAATATCAGCTTCAGACAACCTTCTAGTCATCGAACTATCTCAACCTTATCGCCCATTACTGGCTGTATTAGCTCATTATACTGCTGCTATCGCTGCACCAAGTTCATTTGATCAACAAGGCAACGTGGCTGAATTAAGTGGCACTGGTCCTTATAAGATTCAAGAGTTGCAAGCACCTCACAAAGCTCATGTCATAAAGAACAATGAATATTGGGGCACAAATGCTTCAATTGAGCATGTTCACTACCTTGCAGGTCATCGTTCTGAAAGCCGTGCTTTATTAGCTCAAACAGGGCAAGCGGATCTCGTCTATACACTAGACCCAGCCAGTATCGATGTTCTTGAATCAACAAAAAATGTTGAACTCGTGATGGAATCTATTCCAAGAACGATCCTAATTAAATTGAATAATGAACACCCATTTTTAGATCATTCAGATGTGCGTCAAGCGATAAGCCTTGCGTTAGACAGAACCGGCATTTCAAAACAAATCGTCCGTGTTCCAGGGTCTGAAGCGTATCAACTGTTTGCACCTTCTCTTGGCGCATGGCACATCGATACCCTTGAGCAAACTCAGCGCAATATCGACCAAGCGAAAACATTACTAGCCGGGCAAGGTTGGCAGCCAAGTGAAGAAGGTATTCTTTCACGAGAAGGTAAAACCTTCAACATCACTTTAACCACCTATTCTGACAGACCTGAACTGCCTATCGTGGCAACCGCTATCCAAGCTCAGCTTAAAGAAGTTGGCATTCAAGTGAATGTTTCTATCGACAACTCAAGTGCGATTCCATCTAAGCATAAAGACGGTACCTTAGAAATGGCGCTCGTGGCGCGTAATTTTGGCACAACGGCGGATCCCCTAGCCTTGTTAATGCGCGATTTTGCTAGCCATAAAGGCAGTGATTGGGGGCCGATGAACTGGTCTTCTGAAGAGTTCAGCAACTTACTTGAGCGCCTATCGGTTGAACCAAACCAAGAGCAGTATAATCAAATGACTCAAGAGGCTTCATCCATTCTAGCGGAAGAAATGCCACTGATCCCTGTGACTTTCTACACTCAATTAGTGGCGGTCAATGAACGTGTTAACCACTTCTCTTTTGACCCATTTGAGATCAATTACCGTATCTCAGAGATGACGATTAATGATTAATATCTTAATCCGAAGACTACTCCAAGCCGGCTTTGTGGCTTGGAGTATCGGAACACTCACTTTCATATTAATGCGCTTGTTACCCGGCGACTTTGCTTTTCGAATTGCAGCGGGTCGCTACGGGTACGATTATGTGGATGCAGATGCGGCACAAGCGGTTTATCAAGAACTAGGGCTTGATCGCTCGGGTTTTCAGCTATACCTCGAATGGTTGTGGGATCTTCTCCACTTTGACCTAGGTAACTCATTGATCAGCGGTGCACCCGTGATTAATGAAATCAGCCACCAGCTCGGGCACTCCATTTTATTGGCAGCCGTCGCAACTGTCATGTCCCTTGTCATTGCTATCCCTATCGGCATTTATTGTGGTAGACGAACCGACTCTTTTGCAGACCACTTCTCACTATTAGGCTCCATCATATTAAGGGCGCAGCCTGTATTTCTGATTGGTTTAGCGTTAGTGATTATTTTTTCGTTACAACTGAATTGGCTGCCTGTGGCTGGCTTTGGACGTGTCGAGTTTATTATTTTACCCGCCCTCGCCTTAGCACTATCACTGGCTGCAATGTCTAGTCGCCTTATAAGAAATGCCACTCATGATGCCATCACAGCTCCTCACTTCTTATTTGCTCGCTTAAAAGGGCTGAATGAAGCACAAGCTTTTCAGCATCATGCTCATAAGCACATCGCTTTACCTGTTATTACCTTTGTTGGTGTTCAAGCAACTGGGTTAATTGAAGGGATCATTATGATCGAATCACTATTCTCTTGGCCGGGCATTGGTCATGCCTTAGCTCACGCAATTTTCCGTAGAGATATTCCAATGATTCAAGGGGCAGCATTGCTAATGGGGCTTCTATTTGTGGTCATCAATACGTTAGTTGATCTTGTAAACTACCAATTAGACCCAAGACAGCGTGCTAACAGATCTCCTGCTTTATTTTCAAAATTAAAACCTAATAAACGACAAGCAGAATCCGAAAATAAGAAGGTTAAGATCGTATGAATTTAACAAAGCCGCAATGGTTAGGTCTGATTATCTTAGCCACCTTGTTAAGCGTGGTTATTCTGGAACGTACCTTCTATCAAGGTGATATTGCCACGCAAAATCTAGACCTAGCATTCACCACGCCTTCTGCAGAGGAGCCTTTAGGTCGAGACCATTTTGGGCGCAGTAATCTAGCAAGGTTAAGTCATGCCATCACCACTTCACTCTCTATGGCTTTAGTCAGTATCACAACGGCTGCGTTATTAGGAACGTCAATGGGTGTGATAGCAGGTTGGAAACAAGGTTGGTGGGATAGGATATTTTCATTCAACGTGAATATGATACTTGCCATGCCCGGCTTAATCCTTGTTTTGCTTTTTGCAGCCATGGTTCCGGGTTCATTTCTCATTCTGTATATCGCCATATCGCTAATGCTCTGGGTGGATTTTTTCCGAGTATCACGTAACCGAACCTTATCGCTTATTCAGTCGCCGGCTGTTGAAGCTTCCCGCCTTTATGGATTCAACCACTGGTATATATTCAAGCGCCACTTATGGCCAGATTGTCGAAATGATTTATTCACCTTATTTTGTTTTGGTACTGGCAATTCAATATTAGCACTGGCGTCATTAGGGTTCCTGCACGTTGGGCTTAAGCCGCCAGAAGCAGAATTAGGGCTGATGATGGTAGAGCTGTTTCGTTACTACCACCAAGCACCGTGGGTTTTACTTCAACCAGTACTGACCGTTTTTCTTCTCGTATTAAGCTTTCATTTATTAGCTCAAGGAAAACGCGTTACTCAGTCATCAAAAAAACATTCGCATAATAACCCGATGTCTAAACAAGAAAAATCGCAACTAGACAAACAAGCGGACAAAGGAGTAACAGTATGAACGCGATGCTAAAAATTGAAAATCTATCGATTTATACTGACGATCAAACCTTAGTTCATAACCTAAGTTTAGATTTAAATCCCCATCGCCCACTCACTATCTTAGGTGAAACGGGCGCTGGTAAAAGCCTAATAGCCGCAGCTGTTGCAGGCACGCTGCCTGATGCATTAAAACCAGAAGGTGACATTACTTTATTTGATGAACTCAACCCTTTAAATCGAGAACGATTTTGGGGGAAAGAGATCGCTCTGTTACCTCAAGAACCTTGGTTAGCACTTAACCCATTACGTACTATTGCTTCGCAAATAAGCGAAGTTCATAAGCTGGTATTAAACAAAGATAAATCGACAAGTGAAGTACGCACCCACCACGCACTTCAACAAATGGAATTAGACAGCGATGGCGGGAAACACCCATTTGAGCTCTCTGGCGGGATGGCACAACGTGCCGCCTATTTATGCGCAACCCAAGCAGGAGGCAAGCTATTAATTGCAGATGAGCCAACAAAAGGGTTAGACGAAAGCAGGCGAGATCATGTTGGTCAACTTCTCCTTTCTCATTGCCAATCATTTGAAACTAAAGCACCACGCGGGCTACTCACCATCACTCATGACATTAAGTTAGCTAAAATGTTAGGTGGCGACATTATTGTAATGAAAGAAGGCGAGATAGTTGAACGAGGAGATGCGAACACGGTTCTAGAGAATCCGAAAGCCGCCTATACAAAGGCACTCATTCATGCACAACCAGAATATTGGTTAATGGAATCCCCATTATCATCACATCCACAGCAAGTTGACTCCAGCTCATCGAATCTCCACATAGTAAAGAAGCCTCTGCTAAAAGTGCACGATCTCTCGATTTATCGTGAAGAAAAAACTCTATTTTCAGAACTCACATTTTCATTAGATCAAGGAGAAGTGCTCGGGATCTACGGAGACAGTGGGTGTGGAAAATCATCACTCGCCGACACCCTTTTAGGATTACATAACGACTTTTCTGGGAGTATAGACTGGCTTCAAGCAGTCGAAAAAGGACAACGCCTTAAGCTTTATCAAGATCCACCAAGTGCGCATTCTCCTCACGTGACTTTAAAAACGTTACTGAATGACTTATGTGCGCTTCACAAGCTAGACCGAAGCAAGATAACCGCACTTTTAGATAGATTAAGCCTTGATCAAGATCTGCTTGAGCGCCCTTCAAGCCAAGTATCTGGTGGAGAATTACAAAGGTTTGCGATTTTACGAGCCCTATTAATGAGCCCGAAACTTTTGATTGCGGATGAGCCCTCATCGCGTTTAGACCCAATTACAGCAGCCCAAACGCTTAAGCTGATTGTTGAAGTTTCTAAAGAAGCCAATTGTGGGCTTATCTTGATCAGCCATGATCAACTGGCTTTAAGTAAACTGTGTAATAAGGTGATCGACTTATCGCGTTATTGATTTATGGATCTATTGATTTAACGAGCTATCAACCCGAACAAGCTTAAAGGTTACCTGTCTTCCCACTGACATATTAGACGTAAATTTTTAGTCATCTCTTCACCATCCACTCTCTAAATGTACATCTCTGTGTAACCCAATCTGGCTAGCCTTATATAAGAGGTTAGCCATTTGGGCTCTTTAGCTTTCAGGAATAACGACGCTGAAGAGCATTAAAGTCGCTTACTTCTTCTGCCTTTCTCACTAGTTTAGTGATCCAGTGCACTATTCTAGAGCAGGCACATAAATAGAAAAAATATAACTCATTGATTTATTTAAATTAAAAACATGGCACAGATAATGAACTACCACTAAATAGGTATAAACATAAAAGGAGTTAGATATGTTTGTCATTATTTCAATTGTTACATCATTAGTAATACTCGCGACCTTATTTCACTATTCAACAAAGCGACAAGCAACACTCAGCCAGAAGTTTGAAACGCTAGTGTTGATAAGACAGATACTGCAACTTTCACGACAACACCGAGCTGCTACTCACTACGCACTGTCTTGCAAACTCACCAGTGAAGCTATTTCTAAGGTCAACGAAATCTATGCTGACATCCTTGAAACATCCGACTCATTACAAACTAAAGCACCGTTAGATAGCCGACCAATGTACCGGATCTATCAAAACAAACTTAAAATGATGCATGATGATTGGCAAAGCCGAAGCTTAGCTCGTAACCAAACGATACACGGTAAGAGTATCAGGCATAGCATGTACTTACTAGATGAAGTGATGATCAACTGGCTTATTCAGTCTGAGCGCGAAGATATGATGAGCGAATATCATATGAACTGGCAACAAGTACTCGACAGCATGGAAGTGCTAACTAAGCTACGAATTTGCATTCCAGATATGGATTCCATTGATGACCAGCAAAGGGTCAAATTTTACTGTGATAAAACCGTTCGAAAGCTGAATCAGCTAGCGCTGATATGCCCACTTAGTATTGCCTCACCAATAGGCTGCCGAGCGATACACGAACTATCAGAATTAGCGTCGAGCGAGACCATCACCTTATCGCCAAAAGCGATGTACGATTTAACCAGTGATGTTTCAACGGTTATCGCACAAGTCTTCGACCAAGTGTTATCAGATATGACCGAAAGTTTGTATCAACCTCTGCCTACAATCCCGTCAAGTATGGTTGAAGGTTATCCAAGGAAGCATAGCTTCGTATAAAAGAGGTTATGTATAGCAATGAGTGTGGAGTGGGTACAGGCAAATAGCTATGTGTGAAATAGCTATGTGTGAAATAGCTATGTGTGAAATCGCTACATGTTGGAATAGCTATGTCTTGGTATAGCTATGTGTAGCGGCCACTCTATTGATAGATGAGAGAATTTATGACGAGGAGGGAACATAGGCAGTAAATGAAACAAGGCAGTCCTTTATTAGCAATCAAACACTGGAACTTCTCTATTGAGTTCAAATCCGATATTCGTTTGGGTATCGGATTTTTGTATTTTGGAAATAAGCCCTCACCATTAATCATCGCCAAGTTTAATGTCAGAACTCCAAGATTGTGCAACAAAATCAATAAACTGCCGCACAATAGGCAATTGATAACTGCGAGAAAGATAGACCGCCCATAACACGCTGCTGGGTACAACAAATTCATTAAGGATGGGCTGCAGTTTCCCACTATTAATTAAAGGGTTTGCCAAATCACAAGGCAGGTGGACAATGCCTTTTCCGTGCTGGGCAGCACTGGCTAATACACCAATATCATTGGCGATTATCGTTCCTGTTACCTCAACAGCTTTATGCTGATTATCTTTGACAAACGTCCAAGAGGAAGCACCTAAGTGCCTAAAACAGTTATGATCTTTAAGATCATCAACATGCTGAGGTTCACCATACTTAGACAAGTATTCAGCTGAAGCACACACTACGGAATCAATAACCATCAACTTGCGAGCGATCAAACTGTCGTCAGGTTGATCAGTATAACGAAGGGCGATATCTATTCTTTCATCGACCAACTGCGCAAAATGATCCGATGCAAATAGTTCAACTGTAATATTGGGATGCAATTCGGTGAACTGCTCTACAGCGTCGAGTAGTATGTTTTGAGTTAACCCTATAGGTGCGGCAACACGAATTGTGCCCGATAACTGATCATTTCGATTCAAAGCGGTCAGTTCTAATTCGGTGGTTTCATACAGTATTTTTTCACAACGATTTAATGCCTCTTCTCCCGCAGCTGTAAGGCTCACCTTTCGTGTTGTGCGATGCAGTAATCGTTGTTTCAACCAAGCTTCAATCTCTTGAACGTGGCGTGATACCTGTAATCGACTTAATCCTAAGTGCTCAGCTGCTTGCGTAAAACTGGCACAATTCGCCACCTCTACAAAGCTGCGCATTGCCGTCAATTTATCCATCACACACTCCCAGTTTTTTCTGATTATCCGGTTTGATTCGAGTTTAGCTGCTTAACTAAGTTGATTAGATAACTATATAGATACAATCTACATCATTTGGCGATATTTATCGCAACCTAGTGAGCTATTAGACTGCAATGGCTGTCGAGAAAACGACTCAATAAATTAGATAATTGGAGAAATATTATGAAAATTGCAGTATTAGGCGCTTCAGGTTGGATTGGTAGTCACATCGCGCAAGAAGCTCAATCTCGTGGGCATGAAGTGGTTGCAGTCGTCAGAGATCCTAGCCGAGTAGAATTGGACAATGTAGAAGTGCGTCAATTTGATCTGCTGAGTGACGACACAAATCTATCCGATGCTTTGTCTGGTGTAGACGCAGTAATCGCATCGATTGGGGGGCGTGCAATGGGTAATCACGACATTGTAAACAACACAGCTAAAAAGCTACTTACTTCATTGCCAAACCTGAACATCCATCGCTTACTTTGGGTAGGAGGAGCAGGTTCGCTTGAGGTCGCCCCTAATGTCGCTCTGGTTACCGTTCCTGATTTTCCTGCTGATTACAAAAACGAAGCTCTTGCACAAGGCGAAGCACTAAAGACTTTCAAACAATCTAGTAGCGAGCTTAACTGGACTTTCATTAGCCCTGCGGCTGAAATATTCCCTGGAGATAAGCTATCGACTTACCGTACTGGTAGTGACCAACTGCTTACAGACGACGCTGGCAATAGCAGGATTTCAGTCATCGATTACGCAATCGCAATGATTGATGAGTTAGAAACCGGTCAGTACCCACGCCAACGCATTGGTGTCGCTTACTAGTCAGCCAATAGATAGAAATAGGCTATAAAAAATAAGTACATAAAAATAGTTACGCAAGAAATAAAAAGTTAAAAGCCGCTTACTGAACAAAGCGGCTTTTTCTATTTGTTTGTCGAGCTCATCGCTATACCAATGGCAGGTGACCGGTTTTAACGAAGATAACCGTTTCTTCTTCTACATATGGGAAGTGCTCGCTCATGTGAGGGCTGCGCATCCAAGTATGTTTGGGGTATTCGCCATGTTCATCTTTAAAAGTGCCAGACAACACAAAGATCTCTTCACCTCCAAAATGACGATGCGGCTGAAAACGCTCGCCCACGGGCCACTTCACTAATGCAACATGTTCGTGCTCAAATTCATGCAATGGCATCACTTGTAAGCCACCAATGCCCGGAAGCCATTCCTTTTCAAGCGTATTAATACGAACTTCAGTTAAGTCCCTTGCATCAAACTGATTGAGCTTAACCAAGATAGTACAGCCACTTTTGCTCGATGGAGAATGCGCACTACCTGGTGGATTACGAATGTAAGTACCCGCTGGGAAATCCCCAGTTTCATCAGAGAAAACGCCGTCTAACACGAAGATCTCTTCTCCTTCCGGATGCGGGTGCTCAGAAAATGAAGATTCAGGATCGTACTTAACTACGCTAGTCGTGTGACCCGATTCTTTATCTTCTCTTTCTAGCGGCTTGCGCCATACCCCTTTGGCTGGGCTCGCGACCCAATCTAACGGTTCGGTTTCTATAACCAATCTCTTTGAAAAATCCATGTTGAACATAGTGGCGACCTTCCTGTTATTATTTTTCTATACGTTCTGTCTACATTTTATTCTAGGAATAACGAAAGAGAGAACCCCGAAGCCTTAGCTCACTGGCATTTGCTCAAAGCGACTTTTCACAAATTCAATGAAGGTTCGAATTCGACTCGGTTGATAACGGTCTCGATGGTAGATCGCTGAAAAGTCCACTTTAGGCACCACCCACTCATCAAACACCTGCTCTAGTTGCCCGTCATTAAGTTCTTGTAAGCAATAGATGGTTGGCACGCGAATAATCCCGTTGCCCGACTTCGCGCCCTGTACTAGTACTCGACCATTTTTACATTGCAGTCTGCCCGTCACATGCACATCGACTGTTTTCTTGGTGTCATCTAGCGCTTGAAAGCTCCACTTGCGCACCGAACCCGTTAAACAATCATGATGGATCAAATCTTTGGGGTGATTAGGCTTTCCTTTACGAGCGAAATACTCAGGGCTCGCGAGTGTTCCCATTTCAATATCTAAGAGCTTTCTTGCGATAAAGCCCGCGTCTTCTAGGCTTCCCATGCGAAAAGCAATATCAAACGCATCTTCAATCAAGTCGACTCGGTTACTACTGAAATCAAGGCTAATGCTGATGTCTGGGTAGAGCTGCATGAACTCATTGACCAGATCCGCGATGATCACTTCACCAAGATAACCACCGACACAATTTACTTTTATGTCGCCACGTACTTCTTCGACATCATCCACAGCAGCAATCAGAGCTTGGTCTATATTATCTAAGGCTTGTTCACATCTCGCGTACAGATCTTGCCCTGCGTGCGTCAGTCTTAAGGTTCGAGTGGTACGGATAAACAACGTCACGCCCATCTGCTTTTCTAGGCTACTCACTTGGCGTGATACGTGGGAGCGCGACACATCAAGCTCCTCCGCTGCTTTGGTAAAGTTACCTAAACGCGCGATAAGCACGAAAGAACGAATATCAGACAGGTTAATTTGATTGAGCATGGTCGCCAGCTTAGTTGTGAGATTTTAAGATGATGAAGTAATAGAGAGTACATGTTTATTGTTGCATCACAGCAACAGTGTTTCAAGTAAAGCGCTATATATCAACAATGCTATTTTCCTTAATATACCTCCATCGCAACGAAGCAAGGCAACAAGCACTTGATTCGAATGCACTTAAACAATACGTCGTAGCCAACCGACGCAATAAAAGTACAGAGGAAATAAAATGAAAAAACTAATCGTAATTACAGGTGCAAGCTCTGGTATTGGTGAAGCAATCGCTCGTCGTCTAAGCGATGAAGGCCACCCTCTGCTACTTTTAGCTCGTCGTGTTGACCGCCTTGAAGCGCTTAACCTACCAAACTCTCTATCTGTGAAAGTAGACGTAACAGACAAAGCATCTTTTGATGCAGCAATCGCACAAGGTGAAGAGAAATTTGGCCCTGTAGATGCGCTTATCAACAACGCTGGTGCAATGCTTCTTGGTCAAATCGATACTCAAGACGCTCAAGAGTGGAAGACAATGTTCGATGTGAACGTAATTGGTCTTCTAAACGGCATGCAATCTGTTCTTGCTCCAATGATGGAACGCAACACAGGTACTATCATCAACATCAGCTCAATCGCGGGTAAGAAAACTTTCCCAAGCCACGCTGCTTACTGTGGTACTAAGTTCGCTGTTCACGCTATTTCTGAAAACGTTCGTGAAGAAGTTGCGGCATCAAATGTTCGCGTTACCACTATCGCACCGGGTGCAGTAGAGACTGAACTTCTGTCTCACACAACATCTCAAGAAATCAAAGATGGTTACGATTCTTGGAAAGAAGACATGGGTGGCGTATTGGCAGCAGACGATATCGCACGCGCGGTATCATTCGCTTACCAACAACCACAGAACGTATGTATCCGTGAGATTGCTTTAGCACCAACTAAGCAACAACCATAGAAACCAATTATCACGCATACATTTGCGAAGTATAAATAGAAAGCGCCACGACTTATTCAGTAGTGGCGCTTTTGTTTGGGTTAAATCGAGTAACAGTAAGCGTGATTAAAATTCAACGCGGTAAACTGACGTGCTGCCACTCACTTCATTGCCAACCGCGATAAAATGGTCACCTGAACGAGTGAAGTACTTGATTGATTCAGGACCTAAATCACCCGCTTGAGGGTTATAAATACCGTTACTGCATTCCCCTTCTTCGTCTACCTGAGTACAGACTGGTTCATCAAAGTTTCGATTATTTACATAAGTGATAAAACGAGATTTAGCAGGCTGGGTCACATCATAAACCATGATGCCACCTTGGCGCTCTAACCCAATAAATGCGTATTGGCGACCATTAATCTTCGCTACTTCAATGGCTTCAGGTTCAGCCCCTTTATCATCACTGCGGTCATCTGCACTCGTGTTGTTATCATTCGTGCTATTAAAGTTCTTTGGATTCGCTTCTAGTGTAATACGAGCAAAATCATCTCCGCTATCAAACACTCGTTTACCAGATTCATCCCATATAGAAAAAGATCGGCTACCGAACGCTTGAACTTTTTCATCAGCGCTGAGTGTGTCTTGCGGTTTAATAACTTTTAATCGACCCAATTGCTTTTTATCTTTCAGAGCTTCAGCTAAAGGGTGGTTCGCATCCACTTTGAGTTTACTCCCTCGCACTTCATCGACATAAGCAATACAAAAGTCTGTTTTAGTCGAGTATTCAGCTGTGTCTTGGTAGTCATCACCATCCCATTCATACTCTTTTTCATCACACTGTTTTTGCGTGACTTCAATGCCATATTCACGACCATCACCTTCATTTGCAGTCATGATATATGTAGCACCATTTACGCTGTAGCTAGTGATACTATCTGGCATATAAAGCCCTTCTAGCATTGGGTAGCTTTGAAAATTGCCAAGCTTTTTATCTTTATTAGAAGCGTCTAATTTCGAGTCTTCCCAAGACTTACCACCAAGACCAAAAATACTATCAATGCTAGCAGTCGCTACATCAATCGCTGCCAAGGCATTATTTTCTTGCAATGCAACATACAACTTTCCATTGTCACCAAACGTCAGATATTCCGGTTCTAAGTCTTGAGCGACTGTGGCAGTTGGCGCTGATACTCTAACCTTATTGGTTAACTCTGAATGACGATATTCGCCAGAGTTAAAGGCTCTAAAATCAATCTGTGACACTTTTGCATCTAAAGGGCTATTTGCGTTTAAAGGACCATTCGACATATCAACCAGAGTCACGCTTCCTTCAGGGTCAATCGAATAATCAGCATTGGGTTCACCTTCATTTGCTGCTGCTAAATAGCGCCCATCTTTAGAAAAGCTCACCATGTCTGGCAGTGCGCCGGCAGCGTAAGTGGTGATTAGATCTAGAGTGTCGGAACGATAAAGCGCAATGATGCCATTTTGTTGTTTATTTAAATTTTCAATGGCTACAGCCACGAGTCCGTTGTTAGCGGAAACACTGTTTGCTGCACCAATCTCAATACCTGAATGTCGCGCTGCTGACTGCAGATCTATTTGCCCTGAGGGCGTTGGTTTAGTCGAGGAATCTAGCTCAAGAACATCAATAATCTTAGCTTGAGCATCTACAACATAAAGTTTGTCGGTGCATGAATCGTAACTCACAATTTCAGCGGCTGAAGTCGCAAATGGTGCTTGAGCGATAGCACGTCCAACAAGGGCGATGCCCGTTAATTCCGCATCACTGACGGTTGGGGCTTGCTTCTCGGCACATTGAATACCAAAAGAATCACTAGCAGAAAAAGAGCTGACCGTTTGGCTGATCTCTGAAGTGGTATTTTGACTACAGCCAAATAATACTGACGTCGCCATTGCTGGGGCCAGCAAAGCAAACTTGTTTAACTTATTATTTCTCTGCTTAAAAGCGTTACGATTCATAAACCCTCCATAATTTGAGGGAGGGATACTAAAGACGAGATATGACAGTAATACTTCTATTATATTAACAAAGCATGACCAATTTGGATCTCGTATGGTTTCCAGACACAAAAAAGCCTGAGCACGAAAGCGATCTCAGGCTATTGTTTTATTCTTTAGAATACTTAAACATTCTTGAAGATAAGTTAGCTAGCGAATGGAATCATTCCACTTAGAATTGATAACCGCCGCCAATCATAAACACCCATGGGTCGATAGTGACATCTGTTGAGTAAGTGGTTCCCCCAGCTTTGTATTTTGCTGTTGTATCTATATCTGCATACCAAACCGATGCATTTAGGAACCAATCATCATTCAACATGTAGTCAGCACCAATGTTCGCCGCCAAACCCCAAGAATCATCCAAAGAAAGGTCACTCAACCCTGCATTCTTACCCGTGCTGTTTAGCTCTTCGTCGAAAAATACCGTGTAGTTAATACCAGCACCGACATAAGGGCGGAAATCGCTGTCTGCATCACCAAAATAGTACTGAAGCATAAATGTTGGCGGCAAGTGTTTAGTATCTGCGATGTCCCCTAAACCACCATGATTTGTTGAAATTGTGTGTGAGAAAGGTGTGGCTGCTAGCACTTCAAAGCTGATGTTATCAGTGATCATATAACCGATAGTTAAACCAAGCTGAGTATCAGAATCTACGCCAAATTTTGAGCCTGATGTATTAAGCACATCACCACTGCTGTCATTCGGAGAAACCATTGCCGCTCCTGCGCGAATAATGATGTCACCTTCTTTATGAGCAAGGACATTCGTTGACATTAGGGCTGTTAAAATAGCTAAACCACATACTGTTTTTTTCATTATTATTTCCTTTTGTAGGGCTTTCTTTTTATTAGTGAATGAAGAATCATTTCTTAATTTTCGTGCAAGGTAACACCACAATAACCCTACTTTTTTGATGGAAATCAATTTGTGAAATCTATTAATCAAACATTTACATTTATATCGATACGATCACTTTATAGGCGATTTTTATTGACAGTTTTGTAATGCGACTTTTATGTGCATCAGTTCCGTATATGGTTATTTTCCACTGTACTTTGACCGGTAAAATCACCAAAAGTAAGCAAGTGCCCGATTGCGTGCCACTATTTGGTGCGATCCTCAAATCTACTACGATCTTATCTTTACTATTCAATAGGTTAGTTTTGGCTTAATGCTTGCTAATTACATAGGTAACCAAATAAAAACATAACGTATAGAGGCTCTGATTATGCAAGATACATTAACTATTGTATTAGCAGGCGGTGTTGGCTCTCGCCTTTCACCACTGACGGACAACCGAGCGAAACCTGCGGTTCCTTTTGGTGGAAAGTATCGAATTATTGACTTCACCTTAGCGAATTGCTTGCACTCTGGGCTTCGTCAAATATTAGTGTTAACTCAATATAAATCGCATTCTCTACAAAAACACTTACGTGACGGGTGGTCGGTGTTAAACCCAGAGTTGGGCGAATTTATTACCAATGTACCGCCACAGATGAGAACGGGAGACAGTTGGTACAGCGGAACTGCCGATGCGATTTATCAAAATTTATACCTGCTCTCTCGTAGCGATGCTAAGCATGTGGTTGTTCTTTCTGGTGACCATATCTACCGTATGGATTACGCCCCAATGCTTGCACAACATAAGCATTCCAAAGCCGACTTAACGGTTGCATGTATGGAAGTGTCTATTGATGAAGCCAAGGAATTTGGCGTAATGGAAATAGACGACGCACAACAAATTCAGAATTTTTCAGAAAAACCCAACTATCCAGCTTGCGTACCAAACAAGCCAACACGCAGCCTTGCGTCTATGGGGATTTATATATTCGATAAAGAGGTATTAATTAGAGCGTTACTTGATGATGTAGAAGACCCAAATTCAAGCCATGATTTTGGTAAAGATGTGATACCAAAACTGGTCGATAACCAAAGAGTCTACGCTTATAAATTTGGTGATGAAGCCGGGCGCGTCACTCAAGATACTTATTGGCGAGATGTCGGTACCATTGATTCTTACTACCAAGCCAATATGGACTTGTTGAAGCCAATTTCTCCCATTGATTTATACCAACCAGATTGGGCAATACGAACCTATGAACCTCAACAGCCACCAGCTCGAACGGTTGCCTCAGTAGAAGGCAACCAAGGAATCTTCATCAATTCAATGATTGCCAATGGTGTGGTAATAGAGGGAGGTTCGGCTCAGAACTCCATCTTTTTCCCAAAAGTTAAAGTCAATAATGCCGCCATTGTGATTGATAGTATTCTATTTGAAGAGGTCGAAATCGGTAAGAATTGTCATATCCAAAACTGCATCATTGATAAGCACGTAAAAGTGCCAGATGGCACCACCATAGGTCTTAATGACAAGGTCGATGCAGAACGATTTCACATTTCAAAAAATGGCGTGATTGTCGTGCCATCCTCTTACGAATTCACATCTTAGTATTTTAATACTATCTAGCAGAGGCAGCGAAAGGCTGCCTGTATTCGTAGGGTTCTTTTCACGCAGATAAATAATCTAGTTGGAGTAATGTTCTATCTTTTGGATCACTACAATAGCAGTGAGTAGCTAGGTTAACGAGATACAAAACTTCATTTAGGAGGAAAACTTAACTGCAGACTGCGGCAACACTGCTAACCTTATTAGAGAGAAAAATAGGATGTGAACAAGCAACCCAATGGATATTGACGCTCTGAACCTTTAAAAAAGTCGATCAGAAATAGTGCCAACAAGCTGCAAAAAACCAACATAGAACGTATTAGGAATAAGAATAGATACAATAAAATTTAGAATGGAGTTTTTTTGCACAGCCTTCGTTTTGTCGAAACATAATATGCGTGCTAGTTACCCTATATTCAAGGGGCTCAATAGAGATTATTTGATAACATGGAAGTCAATCACACATGTGTGAATACCTTCTTGGTCAAATTACCGCATCTTTGCTACGTTTAGGTTACACAGTCATTGGAAAGGTATGATTTATGAAAGTAAACGTTCAAACACATCACGTATCAATTAACGACGACTCACGAAAAGAAATCGAAAGTAAGTTCGATAAAATCGCTAACCACTTTCCACAATTGATCAGTTGCGACATTATTATTACGAAAGAACACAACCAACATCAGGTAGAGGTGTTCACAAACTACGAAGGTGTTCGAGTTTCAGCAAAATCAACTGACGATGTAATGTATCCTGCAATCGCTGCTTCACTAAAAAAACTAGAAGCGGGGCTAAGCAACCGAAAAGGACAATTAAAGTCTGATTTACACGAGAAGCCAACAAGCACAAAACCAGAAATCGCTTCAGATATCATCCAAGAGATGAAACTCGTTTAAACAGTATTGTTACAGATTCTAAGGGCCAGCATTTTGCTGGCCTTTTTCGTTGTTAATCCTTAAATCCTTAAATCCTTAAATCCTTAAATCCTTAAATCCTTAAATCCTTAAATCCTTAAATCCAGAGTAATAATTATCATCAAAAACACACAATGTTAAAAATGCGATTTTATTAAAAAACACCGTCAAAACACACTTGGGTCTTTCTAAATAAGCTTGTAATATCAATGGCTCTTATCAGTTAAATATGGATGTTATGATGAAAAAATTCGCTTTAGTGATCTTTCTTGCGACTCAGCTTATGGCCTGTACAGAAGTGGGCAGTGAAGCTTGGTGTCAGGATATGAAAGATAAACCGAAAGGTGACTGGACCACCAATGAAGCCACTGATTTCGCCAAACACTGTATCTTCTAAACGCAATCTCTTATTTAAGCCACTTGAACTTTGACAAAAAGATCAGGTGGCGGACTTAAAAATAAACATCTCAAAACTCTAATAACTTAACTAACCACCCTCTCAATGACATTAGCGAGCTTAAGTATGAAAGTAAGCATGGAAGAACAGCTTAATGCGCAATGGAAAGACATAAACTGGGTATTCACCGATGTCGATGACACTCTAACCTGGGAAGGATCTTTACCACCAGAGACATTAATTGCGCTTCAGAAACTCCGAGACAACGGAATTAAGGTCGTTGCGGTAACAGGGGCATGTGCAGGCTGGTGTGATCACATCGCACAGCTTTGGCCTGTTGATGCGGTACTTGGGGAAAATGGGGCTTTTTTACTTAAAAAGGAATCAGGTTCACTGAAAATAAGCACTAACCTTCCGCTAACCGATATCAGAGCAAACCAAGCTAAGCTGAAACAACAAATAGAAGCCATCCTTACCCGCTACCCAGAGCTATCACTCACGTTAGATCAAGAATACCGTCTATGTGAAGTGGCGATTGATATTGGGCAGAACTGTGAGCTCGTTGATCAAAAAATAGTGCAAGCAGTACTGAAAGAAATCCATGAATTAGGCGCTCACGCAACCGCCAGTTCTATTCACATTAACGCTTGGTATGGTGACCATTCTAAGAGAAATGCAGTTCATCAGTTTTTGGAAGAGCAAGGCTTTTCAGAAGAAGATATTCACCAGCATACCTGCTATGTGGGTGACTCTATGAATGATCAGCAGATGTTTGAATCTTTACCTCTCACCATTGGTGTAGCAAACATCCAACATTATTGGGACAAGTTAGAGCACCACCCTAGCCTCGTTATGTCTAAACCGGGCGGATATGGTTTTGCTGAGTTCACCGAGAAACTTCTTGTGATTAAAAAGGCTCTTTCTTAATAGACCCGGCACATAAAAAGACCTCGCACTTAAAAGATAAAGTTAGAAGCATAAAAAAACGACCACTAGGTTGACCGAAAGAACCTAGGGTCGTTTAAGCTATAAAGTGTTACTTTAAGCTCTAAACTGTTATGAATTGTATTTATCTCAATGACTAAATGAGCTTGTTACGAATATGGATTACTACGGCTTCGGCAATAATCACTACGGCAAAAATACTCACTAACACCATGGATACTTTCTGCCATTCAAATAGGTTTTGAGCATCATTTAGAATAACGCCAATACCACCCGCACCCACTAGCCCTAACACTGCTGACTCTCGTACATTGATATCCCAACGGAATAAAACAATAGAGTAAAAAGCTGGCATCACTTGAGGCCAATAACCTTTAAGTAAAATACTCATCCAAGAAGCACCAGTCGCTTTCAGCGCTTCAATTGGCCCCATGTTCACTTCAGCAATGGCTTCCGCTAACAGCTTCCCTACAAAGCCGATACTGCGAATGGCAATCGCCATAATGCCTGCAAGAACACCAGGGCCAAACAGTGCAATAAACAAGAGTGCCCACACTAATGAATTCACAGAACGAGAAGACACAAGAAAGAATTGAGCAACCCAATTTAGTGCTTTATTAGGCGTAATATTTGGCGCATTCAGTAACGCTAAAGGAATAGCAAAAACCAAGGTAAACAAAGTACCTAAAGTTGCGATATGCAACGTTTCAATCATCGCTGCATGAATGGACTCTGGATAGAATGCATAATCAAGCGGCACCATGCGTTCAAACATGTCAGCAAACTGAGCTGGGGCGTCATACAAGAACTCTGGAATCACTTCA
This sequence comes from Vibrio kagoshimensis, assembly GCF_050337535.1. NCBI lineage: Bacteria > Pseudomonadati > Pseudomonadota > Gammaproteobacteria > Vibrionales > Vibrionaceae > Vibrio > Vibrio kagoshimensis. The sequence goes on along the minus strand of NZ_JAKJSZ010000016.1, from coordinate 104,229 downwards.
ACAGTCTGCCATGACCACACAATCGCACACACTAAGCTAAGGTAAATCGCAAACCGAGCGATGCGCTCATTAAACGTAAAACGTTGCCATTCTTTATCTATAGAAGCCGTTGTCATTAGAAGACTCTCCTAACAATATTTGAAAGAAATTCACCTACAAGAATCAATGCGATTATGGTCATCAATATAGCCGCAACAAAATCGTAATCAAAACGCTGGAATGCCGAGAAAAGTGTGCCGCCTAAACCGCCAGCACCTACAATGCCGACCATAGTAGAATTACGTAAATTCGAGTCAAGCTGGTAACTTGCAAAACCAATGAAGCGGGTAAATACTTGTGGCATAACAGCATATAGGATCACGCTAGTGAAACTTGCCCCAGTCGCTTTTATCGCTTCCACAGGTTTAAACGATATTTCCTCAATAGCTTCTGCGAACAACTTGGCAATGAAACCAATGGAAGCAAAAACCAAAGTTAAGATCCCAGCCAAAGCGCCAAAGCCTACTGCTTTCACAAACAGGATCGCAATAATCACCGGGTGAAAAGAACGACATAAAGCAATGAAGCCACGTATCGGCGTTGAAACAATTGAAGGCATCATATTTCTAGCAGCAAGCAAGCCTAAAAATAGTGAAATAACAATGCCAAAGAAGCTCGAAATAATCGCAATCTGCAAACTCTCAGCTAACCCGCTCAGCAGTAAACTGGTGCGAGAAAAATCTGGCGGAAACATTCTTGCAAGTAATCGCTCACTTTCGCCAAACCCTATAATAAGTCGGTCAAACGTTAAGCCTAAGGTCGAAAAGCTATAGAAAAGATACGCTACAATCGCAGCCATAATTGCTCGATTCGTCCACGACGTTTTAAAAGGGTTTTTCCTATTTACTGCTTTTCTTGAAGCATGTGTACTTGATGAGTTCTGAACAGCACTACTATCTTGTGTTAATCCAGCCATGATTCACCCCCATAAATGATTTTTAGATCATCTTCTGAGATCCCTTCTGGGCTACCATCGTAGTGAACTTTACCATTACACATTCCAATGATGCGTTTCGCGTAACGTTTCGCTAAGTTCACATCATGAATGTTAACCAGAACTGGAATGTTTTTCTGTTCAGCGAAGGTTTCCATTAACTCCATAATCTCAACCGCTGTTTTAGGGTCAAGTGATGACGTGGGTTCATCAGCCAACAATATATATGGGTCTTGCATGACCGCACGGGCGATACCGACACGTTGTCTTTGTCCGCCAGACAAGCTATCCGCTCGTTGGTTCGCGAAATCTTGTAAACCGACAAATTCGAGTAGCTCAAAGGCTTTATTTAAGTCTTCAGTTGAGTAGTTTCGACGCCATGCATTCCACGCCGACATGTAACCCAAACGCCCGCTTAATACGTTTTCGATGACGGTTAAGCGCTCAACTAAATTGTATTCTTGAAAAACCATGCCGATATGGCGACGCTGCATTCGAAGCGCTTGTCCTTTCAGTTGAGTAAGATCGGCACCATCAAATATGATTTCACCTTGGCTAGGATCGTTAAGACGGTTGATACAGCGTAGAAGCGTACTTTTACCTGTGCCAGATGGTCCGATAATGGCGATAATACCTGGTTCATCAATATCAATATTAATGCCTTTAAGAATCGGCTTACCTGCCACATATTCATGAAACAGGTTATTAATCTTTATTCCTTCATAGCTTGCGACAGCCATACTGCATTTCCTTGTGCAAAATTTAAGATGATCTATGCCCTACCCGTGAGGGCATAGATTTAAAATGCGCTTATCAATTGGATAAACTAAAGAGGTAAATGTGATTATTGTTTGGTTAAGCGTGTAACCTGTAACTAGTGAAAGCTATTCGTTATTGGTGAGTCGTTATCTAGTAACGCTCTCCAATAACAATCACTAGTTAATGAGGCGCTACTGGCTAGCCGCTTGTTTTGCTAACGCCGCTGCTTTTTTCTTCGCACGCTTCGCTGCATCTTTCTCTGCTAGCTTCTTCAAACCAGTTTTTGTGTAAGCCGTACCGGTTGCGTGTGCAATATCACGAATGACATCCCATTCTTCTTGGTATGAAATTGGAGAGAATCGGTCTGCACCTTTGAATGAAGCACTCATTTCCTCAGTAAAGCGGTAACTGAAGAACGCTTCTTCAATCTTCTCAACCAATTCTGGTTTTAGGTTGTAAGCATAACCAAATGCAGAAGTAGGGAAGCGAGGGCTGCGGTAAATAATTTTTAGTTCAGAATCATCAACTCGTCCTGCTGCTACCATGCGATCATAGACATCCGATGCCACGGGTGCTGCATCATAATCCCCATTAAACACGCCTAGAATTGATTGGTCGTGCTTACCTGAGTAAAGTACTTTGTAGTCTTCATCTGGCACTAAGCCTTTCGCAGGGAATAAAGCTCGTGGGGCAAGGTTACCAGAGTTGGAAGAAGCAGAAGTATGCGCAACCTTTTTGCCTTTCAAGTCAGCCATAGTATTAATACCGCTGTCTTTACGAACAATAGTGATTAAGTTATAGCCTTGGAAACCTGATTCATCACCTTTCACAGCGATTGGTACGTAACCCGCTAAGTTAACGGCATAGCCCGTAGGACCTGTAGAGAATCCAGCAACATGAAGTCGGCCTGAACGCATAGCTTCAACTTGAGCTGAGTTAGAGTGAACCGTGTAATAAATAACGCGTTTACCAGTAATCTTGCTCAAGTGAGCTTGGAAATCAGCAAACGCATCTTTGTACAATGCAGGGTCTTCTACTGGTGTATAGGTAAACACAAGCGTACTTGGATCATTCCATTCATCAGGATTCTTTGGTGAATCGGCAACCAAATCTTGGTTTTCATCACAGTATCTATCGTCTAGCACACCACGGCTAGAGCAGTCGCTTGCCATAGCCATTGATGGAAGCAGTAATGAGCTAGCGATTAACAGTCCTTTAACACTGATTTTCATATTCAAACCTTATTTTACTTATTGTTGAAAGTCGAACTCACTATTGCACCCTTCATGCCAAAAAAATAATTATTACTTTTCAACAAGTTAAATTCAGTAACTAAAACGCCACTCTGGTATGAGTCATAAGTGTCCAAAGGTATTTAGTTAGTTTGGGTCACTTTTGTCCCTTACTTTCCCACACTAAAATCTTAAACAAAAAAAGAGCCCGAAGGCTCTTTTCAATATAACTAACCGCTTGTACTTATCAATATTAGTTAATAACGTTGGTTAGTAATATATGTTAAGTGAAATCTTAATTAAGACTTACTATTCATACAGTTATCATAGTAAGTCACGGTCGCAGGCCAATCACTGAATACACCTAATACGCCCACATCTTGCGCGAGCACGTCTAACATTTTCATCATGTCGCCATCATTGTTAATGCCTTGCTTAACCGTTTGGTAGTACCAGCCGCCACCTTGATCAAGTGGACCTGAACGCTCCAAAGTCCAAGCAATAATATCTAGGTCCGCTTCTTTCGCTAACTTCGCATAGTTAGATGCGACCATTTCATTTTTGTCATTCAGATCAACCAGTGCAAATAGTGGTGGAGCAATAATATTCACGCCCGCATCACGCAGCTCTTTCATATTTTTCACTGACGCAACAAAATCCGCTTGATCATATACACGATCATCTAAGTACACGGCTTGTTTACCGAACTGAGGCGTTTTATTTACCCAGTACTTCACGTCATCTAGGTTGAATGATTGTAAGTAAGTCTCTGATGGTTTGAAGCCCGCTTCTTTTAACTCATCAACTAGCTTTTGAGCATACATCTCTTGAGAGAAGCCATTGAACGGCATTTCCACTGAAGCCGACTTCAGTTCAGGAGTAACCTTCACGCCATGTGCTTTAAATAGCTCTGCACTTTCAGCGTGTGTCATTAACGTCCCACTTTGGCTATATAAGTCTGTGCGCCAGCCTGGAGTGCCATTCATGTACTCTTCAACCGTTGTCGCTTTAGGGTTAGCACCATCCATTTTACCTTTCAGAGTTCTAAATTCCGCTAGCGTAAAATCTGATGTTCGGCATTCAACTTGTGCATCTTCCCCAGTTGCAGGGTTTGCTGGTGTAAATGGCGTTGAACATTTCTTTGCAAGCTCAGGGTGAGCCAAAACATCTGTTGTGGTGTGAAGATCACTCTGAGAGTGACGACAAACAAGCTCTTTATCTTTGGTAAACGTCACGTCACATTCAACGACACCCGCTCCCATTTGAATCGCAGCTAGGTACGATTCTTTGGTGTGCTCCGGAAACTGCATAGCAGCTCCACGGTGACCAATTGAAAAATCGCTGCGATGAAAAGGTCCCTCACTACAACTCAGTAGCTTGGTTTTTAAAGGGCTCTCATCCATATTGTTGACTAAAAAGAGGGGACGAGGACCTAAGTTTGCTGACTCTTGAGCTGCCCATGCAGTCATTGAGCTTAGCCCTAGAACTAGGGCAATAGACCCCTTCAGTATTTGCTTCATGTTTGTATCTCCTTGCAAAAGCAATTTTTCTTTTACTTTCCATTATTAGACCAAATCGATATTGAACTACCGCGATACAGGTTTGCGGTAATACCAAAATTGGACTCCTGTGAACTTGCGCCACAACCATCAATTGCACGCATTGTGCCAAATACTAAAATTCTTTTATTACAATCACTTGAAGTATTAGTTAATTTATAAGGCAAATAAATGGGTCATTAATGTCTTTATGAAATTTCTATGGTTTGTGCTTCTCTTTTATCCATACTTAACCCTCTTAACTCTTAGCCATTAGCCATTAGCCATTAGCCATTAGCCATTAGCCATTAGCCATTAGCCATTAGCCATTAGCCATGATAAGAGAGCACTAAGCTTTGAAGCTGTCTTTATCTAATTGGTGTTTTTTCATTTTTCGATAAAGCGTTTTTCGGGGTAAATTCAATTTACTCGACACTTCATTTATATTGCCACCCGCTTCTATGAGGGCTTCAGTTAATACGTTCCTTTCGTATTGCTCCATCTGCTTTTCAAAAGCGAAATCTTCCCCTGTAGACTCACAAATTGGCGATTGAAGATCAAACCCATCCCCAACAATACCTAAGACGAACCTATCTGCCACATTACGTAATTCACGCACGTTGCCAGGCCATTCGTGCCGACAAAGCTGTTGTATTTGCTCAGGGTAAATTGTGGAAGGTCGCGTTCTGTACTTTTGGCTGGCTTGGATGACAAAATGTCTAAACAGCACCTGAATATCTTCTTTACGCTGGCGAAGGGCGGGTAGATTTAAGCTCGCAATATTTAATCGATAGAAAAGGTCAGCCCTAAACTCACCCGTTTCACTTAGGCTTGCTAAATCAGCTTTACTGGCCGCTACAACTACAATATCTACTGGGATTAACTCATTCCCTCCGACTCGTTCAATCATGCGCTCTTGAATGACTCGAAGTAGCTTGATTTGAACAGTAATCGGCATACTTTCGATTTCATCAAGAAATAGAGTGCCACCATTCGCTTGTTCAATTTTACCAATTCGCTTTTTGTTCGCACTGGTGAAAGACCCAGCTTCATGCCCAAACAATTCACTTTCAATGATGCTTTCTGTCATACCACCGCAGTTTATTGCCACAAAAGGCTTAGCTTTTCGCCTGCTGAATTGATGAAGCGCACTGGCTATCACCTCTTTACCAGTACCCGTTTCGCCATTGATGATGGTATCCACACCGGTATGAGCCAAAGCCAGAACTTGCTTACGTATTGTGTCCATCGCTTTAGATTGCCCGATCACCACAGACTCAATAGGCAAAATATCGCCTTCATCACCTTGAGACGCTTTAGGACGGCTTTGCTCGCTTTGAGCCAAGGCAAGATCGAGTTTTTCAATAAGTTCGTCGGTATTCAATGGCTTTTCCAGAAAATCGAACGCGCCCAATTTCATGGCTTCAATTGCCATTGGTATATCACCATGACCACTCATAAGAAGTACGGGCACATTTGGTGCTCTATGCTGAATGGAACTCAATAACGTTAATCCGTCTACCTTTGGCATTCTCACATCACAAAGCACGACAGATTGGCTGTTCGAATTGAGTGATTTCAGCCCCACATTAGGGTCAGTAAAAGAGCTAACGCAGAACCCTTCAAGCTCTAACATTTCACTCATGGCTTCAACTACGTCCACTTCGTCGTCAATGAGAACAATATGCTTTTCAAAGACGGTGTTTTTTTCAAATGTCATGAGTCTGTGCCTTTTTGAAGTGTGACAATAAATTCGGAGCCTTGGTGTTCAACCGATTTAACATGAATTGAACCACCAAAATCTTTGATTATGTTGTATGCGATAGACAAACCCAGCCCAAGCCCCTTTCCTGATGATTTACGAGAATAGAAAGGATCAAAAAGGTGAGGTAAATCTTCTTGTGGAATACCCAACCCATTATCTTTGACTATAATTTTCACCGACGTTCGTGTTTCTTCGGTTGAGATAATGATGCTAGGGGCGTCTCGTTTCTCAACGGCATCTAAAGCATTACTGATCAGATTAACCAGCACTTGCTCAAGCCGGATACTGTTGGCTTTCACCCAAAAAGATCCAGTGTTGTCATACACAACGGGGACATTATTCTGGCGAGTTTCGAAAAGCTCAATAGCATCACCAATCACCTGTTCAAGCTCGACGTTTTGAATCTTCCCATCGCTTTTTCTTGAAAAAGCTTTTAAGTGACGAGTAATCGCAGACACCTTTTCCAGCAACCCTTCAATTTTTTGTAGATTCAGAACAACCTTATCTTCACGGCCTTTATCCAACCAAAGTTGAGCACTGCGAACGTGGCTATTAACGGCTGTGAGGGGCTGATTTATCTCATGGGTGATCCCTACACTCAATTGCCCTAAAGCCGCTAACTTACCCGCTTGTACTAACTCATCTTGCGTAATTCGCAGCTTAGCTTCTGCTATCGTCCGTTCTTCCACTTCAGCTTCTAACTTGCGATTAGTTTGTTTCACCGCTTTCGCCGTCATTTGAAATACCTTTAAGTACTTCGCCATTTGGGTAACTTCATCTTTACCCCTGATGGATACTTCAGTGTCTAAATGCCCCGTTGAGATAGCGAACATATTGTCTTTTAACTGTAAGAGTCGCTCTAAAATGCTTTTACGAACGTAAAACCACGAAATAGCGGCGGCAGCCAAAATACTGAATAAAGAAAGAAATAAAGAAAGCTGCTGGTTAGATTGAAGGGAAAGCTGAGCTTCATTAATTGACTGATCAATATTGCGGTTAACGGTACTGGTGTTACGTTCAATTTGCACCGTCAATTGATTAAGATACTCGCGGCTATTTTGCAAAAAGTATTGTTCTTGGTAGCGATAATCCAAAGCTTTGTTCTTAAGTTCATATAAACTGCTCGAACTGGAAGCTAAGTTGTATATAACAGTAAGTTGATGATCAAGCTCCGGAAAGTCGCTTCTCAGATCACCATTCACCCATAATGCCCACCACTCTTCACCAACCTGCTCAAGGCGGTAACTCGTGTAATCGAGTTCATTAAAGCTTGAGTCGTTATACAGCTTTTCAACCAAACCTAATTGGTAATAGAGAAGCGATTTTAGCTGAGTATATTGAATCTCTTCTTTACGGGCGTCTGGCAAATTATCCAGCGAGTCGCTTGCCTGTTGCAGCAAAGGATAAAAGCCTTCGAGTAAGTTACGTAACTCTTTATTTAACAATTCCAGTTCAATTTCACTTTGGTAAAGTAAACTCAAACTGTGGTCAACTTGGGCGATAAGATCTTTAAAATAGGCATGATAGTCAGGAAAGTTAACCATAATGCCATCCATGACTTCAATTGCGGTCTCAATATCTTGCATGGCTTGCTTACGTTCAATATTGGACTCTGCACCTCCAAGCTGAGAAGAGGTCGAAATGATCACTCTCACCATGTCATTTAATCGAGCAGCTTGTTCCAAAGCGGGGATCTCGCTTTCTTTCAACTCGACTAAACGCTGATTCAAATCTTTAAACGTAAATGATGAAACGACAGACAAAAAAATGGTAGTCAAAGAAAGCATTGCCAAAGCCAGTACTAAACGGTGCCCAATGCCTTTCCAGCCAAGCCACTTCCGATGAGGGCTATTGATAATAAATGGCGATTGAAAACGCGGCATGCCTTTAAAAACAACACTGGACGGGTCGGATTGACTGCTCACTTACGCCACCTTACTAAACGTCTGACTGCCTATGAAAATAAAACTTACCACATGATAAAAGCTGTTAACTATAGCTATTAAGCATTAAAAAACCGGTAAAATTAACATTTGATATAAGACACTATAACAATTGATTTATAAAGTGCTCTTCCCCGTTTTTGAGATAACAGAGAGTGACGCCACCGACAGAACCTTTATTGGTATCAATAACTATAAATTTTTATTTCATTTATTTTCAGGGACATATTGCACGATTGGTGATGAAAGTTTGTAGTCAATCATGCTTTGTATAAGAAAGTTAGAACATATCGTGACTAAGATCTCTCAGCCTATCCTCTACTCCCGAGCCCTCATTTTTATGGAGGATTTATAGAACATTGGGATGATGAATAATAAGATCGAATCACAATAATAAGGACCATAACGTGAAACTTTCTTTATCCAATACTGCTCTGGCAATTTCAGCGATCCTACTCGCGGGTTGTCAGTCTTCACCTGAATCTGTTCAAGCACCAACCGTCGCTGCATATCAATGCCAAGCTGACAATAATACTGCTGTTAATGATCTTAGAATCTATCAAGTAATGGTAGAAAGTTTCGTAGATGGCGATAACTCGATTGGTCATGGGACGGGTTACGGCACCAGCCATCATAATGGCGACATTCAAGGCATTATTGATTCACTGGATTACATTGAATCATTAGGCATGAACGGCATTTGGCTGACTCCTATATTCAATTCAGAGCCAATTGCAGGACAAGATCACTGGGCCGACCGATTAGATGCAACAGGGTACTTTGCTACTGATTTTTTCAATATTGACCCTAGATTTGGCACATTAGAAGACGCTAAAAAATTAGTGGAAGAAGCGCATGCTCGTGGTTTATATGTATTCTTCGACGGTGTATTTGGTCATCATAAGAAAAACGTAGTTCCCTCCCCAACAGGTAAGCTTCCTCACGGCGAAGATAACCCAGTTTCTTACCCAGAAAGCTTAGCTTTCTATCAAGAAGTGGCTGAATATTGGATTAAAGAATTAAAAATTGATGGGTGGCGTTTAGACCAAGCTTACCAAGTACCAAAAGAAGCATGGACTCAGATTCGTGAAACCGTGGATACTGCTTCATCTCAAGTTGAATATGTTAATAACAAAGGCGAAACGGTTAACCCATTAGGATACATGGTCGCGGAAATCTGGGCGGGTGAAAACCGCATTATAGAGACTGGCTATGGCAGCAATGAAGCTCCTGCATTGTGTTCTGCATTCGATTTCCCTATGCGCTATCGCCTAACAGAAACTTTTGCTGTAAATGAAGCAGGGGTTGGCGGGAAAGATGGAGAATGGTTAGCAGAAGGTATGTCTTTACATTCATTGTACCCAGACCATGCTAAACCAAACCTAATGATAGGTAACCATGACTTGGTGCGTTTTGGTGACTTAATGCAACGTGGTGATATTGCATCTCCACAAGATAAAGAATACTGGCAACGTTACAAAGCGGCTTTCTCTTTCCAAGCGGCTTATACAGGACCGATTACGACTTATTACGGCGATGAAATTGGCGATCAGTTAGAAGGCTTTGCAAGTAAGGTTTGGACTGATGACTGCGCGGTTGACGGCTTATGTGATGACCACGTTGCCCGTACCAGCGCTAAAATTGAAAACATTACGGCTCAGCTAAACGCTAATGAGCAAGATCTAAAACAATACGTTACGGATTTGATGGAGCTGAGAAAAAACCATCCAGCATTATCGCAAGGTAAACGTACCAACCTTATTGCTAGTGACGTCGCTTATGTTGACCACAAAGCCTTTGAAGGCAAAGCCATTGTTTACGCGGTGAATGTGACAGATCAAGCTCAAACCATCGCGCTATCGCAAGAAAAATCGGCTTCTTTAGATGACTTGAACGACCTTCAGTCTAACCAAGCTCTTGCTGCTAATAATGGGGAATATGCCATTGCCCTTGAACCTTTTGAAGCTCGCTTCTTAGAAGTGACTAAACCGAGTGACAAAGCGCCTATTGGAGTGGTTATCGCAACCGGAGGCGAAGTGGGGAGCGGTTTCATGGCTCAATGTGATAACCCAACCGTTGAAGGTACAGGTCCCATCACTAGTCAGCTTTATGTCGTAGGTAACTTCGCAGATTCTGGTTGGAAGCATGTAGCAAAACGCGGATTAAAATATAAGGGCGATAACACCTATCAAGTTGTCACTACTGAAAAACCAGGTAGCTATCGCATGCAATATGCATCTAAATCGTGGTCTCCACAATTTACGGCAGATGGTCTAAACCTTAAGTTGGGGCAAATGAATCCACTAACCAAAGGTGGTTATGGTCAAGATACAGCAATTACGATCCGCAATGGTGGTAAGTATGTATGGAGCTTGCAGTTCGATGACTCAGGTAAACCATTACAAATTATGGCTTCAAAGTGTGCGGAATAATCACTGCTTAAATAGATAAATAGGCCGAAAAAAGCCCCAGACGATACACTCGCTGGGGCTTTTTAATGAATAAAATAAACAGCTCGATTACGACTTCACAAACAAGTGATTGCGATTATCACGGCTACTACGAATAAGCTCATCACTCTCATCCATATCTTCTGATTTCGCCAAGCGGTCATAAAGCAACACATTCACCGTTGCAGCAAGGTTCATGCAGCCTACAGTAGGAACATAAACCACATGGTCAGCACGGTCTGCAACATCTTGAGTGATTGACCCATCTTCAGGACCAAATATGTATATGGCTTTCTCAGGGTGCTTAAAACGAGGTAAAGGTACTGCGCCTTCCGCTAATTCTACACATACGATCTGGGTGTCGGGGTCTAAATCATCAAGAAATGACTCAGCAAAAGTAAGAGGAATCGTTCGTGCCGCACTCTTCGTATCAGTATGAAACTTAGCAGCTTTAGCATAACGCTGACCCGTGTATTTAACTTCATCAACTTGGTAGCAGCCAGCCGCGCGCATTACCGCACCCACGTTGGTTGGGCTTTTAGGGTTGGTTAGCCCTACGGTTACATGGCTTTTTTTCATCGTTCATCTCACTTCGCAAAGCTTCGGCACAAGAGCGTGCAGGAAAGCGCCGCATTCTAGCAAAGCCCCCACTCACTCGCCAAGTCCAGTAAGCCTGTTTAGTGGAATTTATAAGCGAGGGTCAACTTTAGATTTGAAGATTCAATCTGTTGTTTGGGGTAATTCATTGGTTGGCTGATAGTTACTTGTTGGTTGATAGTGACTTAATAGTGAATTACTTAATTGATAACTGCTCAGAGAGATAGTCCACCAGCAGGCGAACTTTAGGAGATAAGTTTCTATTGTGAGGATAAAGCGCCCAGATCCCTTCTTTGTCGTCTCGAAAGTCAGAAAGAACCTCAACCAATTGACCAGATTCCAGCTCTTCACTCACGTAATAATCCGGGAGTTGAACTAAACCGACGCTCTGTTTGGCTGCATCTAACAAGGCTAATCCGCTATTACACTTAATACGACCATTCACTCGAACGCTTCGGGATTGCTTATTTTCTTTAAAGCGCCAATGCTCGAAGCTTCCCAGCAAACACTGATGGTTAGCAAGCTCAGACAAAGTATGAGGCTCGCCATATCGCTCAATATATTCAGGACTAGCACAAATGAACAGCTGCCTTTGAGAGAGCTTCTTAGCAATCAAGCTGGAATCTTCCAAGCGGCCTAAACGAATTGCGACATCAACGCCAGAGTCAATCAGATCCAGCTTTTGATTGGTCAACATCAATTCCAATTCCACCTGCGGATACAGCTTTAAAAATCGGTGTAAAATGGGGGCAAGTTCTCGTTCGCCATAAGTCACAGGCGCAGTCACTTTCAATAAACCTTTCGGCGTCGATTGCATTTGGGTAACAGCAAGCTCAGCAATTTCTAGACCTTCCACTAACTGCTTACATTGCTGAAAGTACAGTTGCCCCGCTTCTGTCAGGGATACTTTTCTTGTGGTTCGGTTTAAAAGCTTAACAGCCAAACGTTCTTCAAGGTTGGCGACACGTCGGCTTATTTGAGCAACCGATGTTGCAAGCTTTTGCGCGGCGCCAGTAAAGCTTTCACGTTCTGCCACTGCAACAAATTCACTGACCCCTTCCCAATTTGCCATCTATACTGCCTATATGATTTTAAGAACCTGTCATACAGTGTATTTGAGTTATAAAAAGGAGTCACGCTCGCCGTTTTTCATTCTTCCCCACAGTTATGCCGATTACTTAGCTAAGAGCGCTACGATTACTTAACAAGAGACAGATCAGAAGCTTGGTCTTGATGTCTAATCAATATTTTTGGCTTTCTAGTGACTAAGTACACAGCCAACGCTGCAAGAGCAAAGCCTAACCCGCCAAGCGCATCAAAAGACTCACCAAACATTAACCAGGCTTGAATTGCTGTAACAGGTGGCACAAGATAAAAAACAGATGCAACAGAAGATGCAGCCCCGTGCTCCACCATATACAAAAGCAGCAATACAGCAAAACAAGACAACACCACCACTAACCATAACAGTGTTAATAAAAACTCAATACTCCAGTCTACTTTCCCCGTTTCGAATTGCATCGATACTGGTGCAAACAACATCCCTGCCGCTAGGTATTGAATCATTGCGGAACCCACAATATCCGTCCCTTGGCAAAATCGTTTCTGGTAAAGCGTACCAAATGTAATACCAAATAATGCAAGCATACAGGTACCAAAAGCGAATAAGCGATGCTCGTCGTTTTGCCACTCAATATCGCCAATCAAAACCAAGCATATGCCTAAGAATCCAAACCCTAATCCTAGCCATTGAGAAAGCCTGAACTTCTGTTGTGAAAAACCCACCATCACAAGAGCCGTGATGATTGGCTGTAAACCAACTAGCAAAGAACTGAGCCCAGCCGGCATACCAGAACCAATCGCTAGATAGCTCCCGCCAAGATAAAAACCATGGATAAGCACGCCAACGATAAACGCATGAATGAAGGCTTTTCCTTTAGGTATGTTTCGCTTCAATAGCCAGACTAGTGCACCAAAAAGCAAGACATTTCCTACCATACGAATCGATAGCAAAGTCGCCGGTTCTGCGTATTCCAAACCTAACCTTGCTCCAATAAATCCTGACGCCCAAAGCCAAACAAATACAAATGGAATCAATTTTAACAACATAATCAGGCCTCAGGTCGTTGATGGAATATGCAGCTACTTTAATTGGGTACAAGAAACTTAAAAGATACAGATTTAATCAATTTTTTGGGTACAGATTTGAGACTTAAATAGAGAGGCGCGGTAAAGTAATTCACACGATACGTTGCAAATAACTTCTGCAGTGCAACAAGCGTTTTAGCTTTGGTTTTAGATACGGCGATGGCAATGGCAATGGCAATGGCAATGGCAATGGCATGTTAGGGAATGAGTAGATACGAAAAAATAGGAAAGGCATGAATTCGAAGAGTAAGTACCATCAAGTTGAAAATCATTTATTACTTTCTATCGAGAAAGGGGTTTTCATGCCTGAAGATAAGCTCCCATCGATCAGGATTTTAAGCCAGCAGCTCAACGTAAGTAAAAATACCGTTATTCGAGCCTACCAAGAGCTCGAAGCGATAGGGATCATTTATTCGGTTGCCAAATCTGGGTATCGGGTGAAACCAAATTTAACTCAGCAACAATCCATTCCTGTAGAACCTAGTAAAGTTGATTTACTGTCTCTCTCTAAGTCGGTACTCAGCTACCCTGAAGGGAAGCCGATTTTGCCAACCGGATCTGCCCACCCAAATACTAATTCGAATGCCATTAAAAGCTTATACGCTGAAGTCGGCAGGCATAGCCGAATGCAGAGCCAAATACCAAGCCATTACCAACTGCCTCCAGGCAACGATCTGCTGATTCAACAGCTACTGCGGATCAGTCAAAGTATGGGAATTAATGCCGCTAAAAGTGACTTGGCGATTACTCATGGAGCACAGCAGGGTATCAGCCTTGCATTGCGAGCACTTACTCAGCCCGGAGACATAGTAGCGATTGAATCCCCATGTTATTTCGGCAGCTTATTATTACTTGAATCGTTAGGCTTACAAGTATTAGAAATACCCAGTAATGACCATTATGGAGTTGATGTAGAAGAACTTAAAAAATCGATACAAAAGTGGCCGGTGAAAGCCATTATTGTCACACCTAACTTCACGAACCCTTCAGGCGCAAGAATGCCTCTAGAGCATAGGAAAAAATTGCTCAGTTACAGTGAAGATATCCCTATTATTGAAGATGATGTGTTTGGCGGGTTAAGCGCAGACAGCGGGCTTCCCGCTTTAAAAGCACTGGATAAAACAGGTAGAGTCATTTATGTCAGCTCCCTATCTAAAACTCTAGACTCAAGGCTAAGAATTGGTTGGATCATTTCAGAGCGCTATCAAAAACAGATCGAGAAACATTTGATCTGTGAAAGTATGGGAAGCTTAAATTTAATGCAGTCAGCCGTAGGCGAGTTTTTAACGACAGGGAAGTATCGTAGCCATTTAACCAAAATGCGCCGCGTGTATCAGCACAATCAAAAGCGTTTTGCCCATTATTTGGTGCAATCATTGAACCAGTTTTCAAACTTAGAAAACCGTTTTAATTTAACTCGCCCTCAAGGCTCGTACCTCGTTTGGTTAACTTTGCCTTTTGAAGTCGACAGCTCTCTTCTTTATCGGGAATGCCAAGAGCAAAAAATCATCATTCTACCGGGAACCGTATTCGGCACAAAAGAGCAGTATAAAAATTGCGTTCGAATGAGTGTGGCAAATTTTGAAGACACAAAAGACTGGCGAATCGGTATAGAAAAATTCGCGAGCCTTGTCAGTAAGCATGTAGCAGAGAGAAACCGTTAGCTAACCCAAATCTAAAAACCAAAACCAAAACCAAAACCAAAACCAAAACCAAAACCAAAAAAGCTTAGTTTCAAAATCTAGAAATTCGCATAATGCTGGCTTCTAAACTTCAAAATCTAAGCTTTTTAATTAGCAAGCTTAAAACGATAAGTTAACATTAAGCTTTTAGTTGGAAGGTTCTAATCTAATGTAAGCTAACCAAACCTAATAACTGCATACCAAAAAAACACATACCAAAATAGTTACACTTCAAATTGAGACACTAATGAATCAAGTGACTCACATTGCTCAGCTAATGCCATACATGCGTTTTCTGCACTGCTGGCCATTTCAACCATATGCATTGTACTTTCCGCAATTCTTTGGACATTTTGGTTCACATCTTCAGATACATTAGATTGCTGAGAAGCGGCAGTCGCAATTTGTGTGTTCATCTCATTCATAAGACCGATAGAGCTTCGAATTTCACTCAAAGAAGACGCCGCAGTTTCCGCTTGCTCGATGGTTTTTTCACTGCTCTGCTTGCTCTCATTCATCACACCGACCGCTTGTTTGGCCCCCGCTTCTAAACGTTCGATCATTGACTCGATTTCACCAGTACTCTCTTGCGTTTTACTTGCCAAAGCACGAACTTCATCCGCTACTACAGCAAAGCCACGCCCTTGCTCTCCAGCTCGTGCAGCTTCAATCGCAGCGTTCAACGCCAATAAGTTGGTTTGTTCAGCGATACCTTTAATAACGCCCAAAATGGAAGCGATATTTTTAACATCACTATCCAATTCATGCACAACACTGCTTGCGTGATCTATATCTGTTGCAAGTTGCTCAATTGAAGTCACTGTAGACCCAAGAGTATTGTTGGCGGATTCTACTTCGCTATTGGCACTATTACTGGCAGTAGCTGCATCATTTGCATTGTTGCTTACCGTTTCACTGGTGACCTGCATCTCATGAACAGCAGCCGCTACTACTTCACTTTCTTGCTGTTGATTTGCAGAGAACTCCGCCACACTTTGGGTTAATGATTTGATGTTTTCCATCTCAGCACGCACCGCATTGGAAGCAAAAATAACTTGTTCAACCGTGATGTGAATCTTGCTGACGAACTCATTAAAAGCCCCACTTAAACGACCAATTTCATCTGTCCCTTCCACTGTCATTCTCTGTGATAAGTCACCGTCTCCTGAAGCAATCTCATTCATCGCTTTTTCAACATTCTGGATCGGTTTAATGATGAAACGATTTGAAGACCACATCGCAAACACTGCTGCAAAGAATGCTACGCCAATACCAATCTCTAGAGTCAATTTACTCGACTGTATCGAATCATCCGCTTGTTTACGCAAAGCAATTTGTTTCGTTTCAATCAGTCCTCGAATTGAAATTAGCTGCTCACGAATTGTAGTGAATTCTTTATCAATGGCATGAGATTGCGATTCGTTATATGCGTGTGCATTCTGCGGGTTATTAAACATAGGTTCGTGTAGTGACACCCAGTTACGCATTGATTTTACAAGCCGTGTTAATTCACCTCGTGAAGAAGAGTTAAGCACACCTGCATCATAAAGTTGTTGGACACTTTCAAACCTTGGCACGATTTTGTAGGCGTTATCTTTAAATTCGTGTTGCTGGTACGCAATAGCAGCGTCATCGTCAGCAAGCAGTAAGCCTTGGGCCGCTGCAATCACTTGGTAAATATCTCGGTAACCATCTTCGATATTTTCAAGGACTGGCTGCACTACATTATTCAGTTCATGGTTTATTGCGGCCTGTTCATTCGACTTAACAACGTTAAGCACTGTTACCATAAAAAACAGAACAACAATAACGATCAGAGGAATCGCGATTTTACTCTTAATGGAAATATTGTTGATATTCATAAAGGCTCTACAACCATATAAGTGAGGGATAAGAAATAAGTTGCAATAATATACCGTACAAGGCGTATTTATAGCTAGGTGTTTGAGAAGTAACTCTCAAATTTAGACTGCAGTATAAGCCTAGCAGTAAAAACCTTTCGGGGTACTTTTCTCTCAACATTTCAATAGGTGTGCAATTTTCAATCAATTGATTTAATTATAGTCAATATCAGTTAAGCTAATGCAGTAAAACTGGTGAACTCACTTAAATAGCCTCATAATGTACGGCTCAAAAATAAGTAGGTAAAAGCATGAAAATTTGTGGTGTTGAAATTAAAGGCAATGATGCAATCATCTGTCTCCTTTCGCTTTCTGACGGTGTATTTAACATTCCAGACTGCCGAGTTTCGAAGGTTTCTATTGGTGATGCAAACGACACACAGAAAATGAAAGACTTTCAATTTTCTTTTGCAAAACTTATGGAAGATTACCAAGTAGACAAGGTTGTTATTCGCCAACGTCAAACTAAAGGCAAATTTGCTGGCGGTGGTTTTGGTTTCAAACTTGAAGCGGCGATTCAACTGATTAACGACCTTGATGTCGTGGTAGTTGCTCCAACTCAAATTAAAGAAAACCTTAAGCGTCATCCATTAATGATGAAGTTTAAAGAAACAGGTCTTAAGCAATACCAAGAAGCTCCGTTCACAACGGCTTATGCTTGCTTAATGGACAAAAGTGCTTAATCGTCTTATTTTACAATTCTAGTGAGCCTTCATTAGAATTGTAAAAATCGAGCAGCAATAAAAAATGGCGGTTATTTAGCGTTCTTTTTAATTAAGAACATTAAATAACCGCCATTTTTACATCTGAATAATGCCTAAACTTAATGAGTGTTCACATTGAAGTTAACCGCTAAAGCTAAAATTGATATAAAGATTTAATCGTCTCTCTTAGCCAAATAATCACCGGATTATAAGCGTTTCTTTTGTGCCATAACATAGTGAAAGGAATGAGTAATTTATCTTTGTATTCATCATTAAGTGGAATGGGCAGACACACTAAATTTGGGTGCAATTGCTCAGTGTATTTCGAACAATACTGAGGTGCAGTGGTCATCATATGATGATGAGGTTGCGCTGCCATAAACAGTGACTGCTCAAAGCTCGCCATCGTCAATGCAATGTTTCTCTTCAGCTCAAGATCAATCAAAACTTCATCTAACGCCCACGTTTCACTTTTCTCCCACACGATGTTGATATGTGGGTAGCTTAAGAACGTGTCCATATTCCATTCTTGCTGTAAAGCGGGGTGATCTTTTCGCAGATAGACAACTGGCATATCATGAAATAGCACTTCAAAGTCAATAAAGTAAGGCAAAGCACTCAGCGATTCTTTCGACCTTGGGTGTGTTTCTCTTCCTGAAAAGCCGATATCTGATTCACCACGCACTAAAGCATCAATCGAGTCATAATCCCAACTACGCGTTTTAACTTTGGCATTGGGGTACCTTTGATAGGTTTCTTTCAGTAGATCATTCAACATGATCAAAAACAGGGGCGATTCGACCTCCAAGCTCAAGGTAATGTCGCTGGGCGTTTCATCCCCTCTTTTTGTCAAAATTTGGCTGCCGATTTGCAACCAATCTTGTAGATCATGCGCCATGCTCATTGCCAAAGGAGTCGGAGCTAACCCTTGAGGTGTTTTGACAAATAACGGGTCTTCAAACCAATCTCGCAATTTGGTGAGTGATTTACTGACAGTGGAAGGTGTAACATTCAGCTTCTTAGCCGTTTTAGAAACACTTTGCTCTTGCAGTAGCAATTGCAAAGTGAACAGTAAATTCAAATCAAGACGCGCGAGTGATTTCTTCATAGTCATTTTGAGTGCAAGATGGACGTACCCATAATATTAAAGCCAAGCCAATAACGCCACCACCAGCAAGAATAAACGCCAGCATTCCCAATGCGCTCACTCCGATCACACCCATAAACCAGATATAAAATGCAGAAGTGCATACTTGTGCGACGCCCAAAATAGAACTCGCAACACCGGCTCGTTTCGAATAAGGACTCAATGCTTGACTCATTGTGACGCCAAAACCTAAAGAAAAACCAGCAGATACGAGCCCAAAACCGATGAAGGTGACAGCATTATCAATTTGATAACTAAAGGATAAACTGACAAGGCTTGCAGCCGTCACCAGTAATAATTGAGCCGCCGCCATCAGCGTTCGTTGCTTAAAAATAGACAATGCAAATGGTGCAGAAAAAGACACCAACATACTGACGAACGCCGTGCCTGCCATCACCGCAGAATAGCCAGCTCGGTCTAAACCTAATTCGCTCATCAATAGCATGGGAGATACATTCACGTAGGTTAAAATTGCAGTTACTGCCAAAGATGTCATGACCACGCGGCTAACAAAGAAAGTGGTCTTAAACGATTCCACTTTCCAAGCATCATCAACTGTCTGATCATCATTCGCGCTATCTTTCGAACTGTTTTGTGGCGGCATCCCCTTAACCAAAGAAGTATTTGTTGAAGGAATCTTTTTTGAAAAGGTCTCTTTTAAAACAAACAGAGATAGCGCCGTCACCACTACGCCCATTCCAGTCATAGTGACAAACAAGCTCTGCCATGGGTATTGCGTCATGATCAAATGCCCAAGAACAGGCGCAAGTACAGGAACAATACAAGTGATACCATTCAGCATCGACAAGACTTTCGCGCGCTTTTTATCGTCTAAAACATCCCGAAGGATCGCAAAAGCCACAACATAGCAGGAGCCCGCCCCAATGCCTTGTACAAATCGAGCGATCAAGAAAAACTCAGCATTCTCAGCACTCCCCCCTGTGAAAGAAGCGATAGAAAAGATGACTGCACCAGCGATGGCAACTGGCTTTCTGCCAATCGTATCTGCTAATTTTCCAGCAAACAGCATAGTAGCAGCCATACCGGCGAGATAAATGGAAAAGGCGATATGGAGCTGAGCTTCTGAGGCGTGTAAATCAGCCGCTATTTGCGGTAAACCTACCAGATATAAGTCAATTGCGGTTGGATAAAGCAGCACTAACGCAAAGCTGCAAAAAAGAAAACGTAACATAAAACCTCAGAGAAGAATCCTAAACACAATAGGAAAGAATGATCTGTGAGGATGTTACGTCTTCAACAAGATTGTGACGATTGGCTTATGCGACAACAGGTATGTCCGATTACGACATACCGCTTTTTGTTAGTCAGGTGAGAGACTTAAACACTAAACAATTCGACACCAGGTATTTAGTCAGTTGCTAACGGCTTTAGATCTGAAAATGAAGCTTCCAGTTTAATACCAAATTGAGTTCGAAGTGTTTCTAGATAAGACTCATTTTCTTCTAACACCGTTTCTTCCGTGATGCCATTCACTACCTTTTTCATCGTGTTATTAAAAATAGTCATAATGCCATTCTCAATTGGAAATGCAGCAATACGAGAAGTCACAAACAAAGATTTAGGGTGATTTGACACATAAAAATTACCATATGATTTATCCGCGTCATACACGTTGGTCATATCAAGACTGTACAAGTTTTGCCAAATAAAGCCTTCATTGTCGTCAGGTAATTTCACTTGAAGCATGTAGCCAAATTGCTCAGTTTCTATAAAACGAAACGTTTGAATATCAGTAGAAAGCTCTTTGTCTGTGACTAAAGGCAAAGGAGAACGAGGTGTGTGAGAACCAAAGCCCGCATCAACAATCCATAACTGCCCATCTAGGTTAACGACACTGACTTGGTGGCTTCTTCCGGTAGGCTCACCAGCTAAATGTACTCTTCCCAATAATGCTCTCGTGTCAAAGCCGGTCGCTTTCAAAGTTTTCAAAAGAAGACCATTTAGTTCAAAACAATAACCACCGCGCTCTTTATAAATCAGTTTGTTGATGAGGTCTTCATCACTCAGTGAAATATTTTTCCCTAAGGCAATATCGAAATTCTCGAATGGGATTCTTCGGTGTTGAGCGTTGTGTAAAGCCTTCAGCCCTTCTTCGGTTAAAGCTGGTTTGGAAGTAAGCCCTACTTTTGTTAGATAGCTATCAAAGTCACGGTTATTCATTGTATCCCTCCAGAAATTTTCGATAAGTGATTAGTTCTTTCGTGAACCATACCAATGTCGGCATCATAAAACTTCAAGTTAACTTGAGATCAAGAAATATTTCTAAAAGTGAGAGTTTATTAGATTCAGTTCATTAAAGTAGGGATACATTTTGGCTCGCGGCTATATTTGGACATAAAAAGACCCCAATAATTGGTCTCCAACTATTGGGGTCAGTTCATATATGTTTTTTCAATCAATGAGCTAGATAGCCTTAATTAACAGTTAAACTTTCCATCCAACTCTCCACCGCTAAATTAGTGAAGTCAGAGCGAAGAAATAATTGATCTCTACTTCTTAGCTTTCCAACTAGATAGTCCAGCTTTTCAGGTCGTAAAACCATTCCATTACTGCCACAAGAATATGTATCATTCTCGGCTTCACTCGCTCCATAAAAGTTACAAGATAAACCATCAAATGTTGATACACGTAATGAAAATGAGTTTGGCTCATGGTGAAAAATGACACTTACCTCGATTTTATTCTCACCGTAAGAGTCGACACGTGACAGCTTTAACTCATTGGTGAAGTGCTGCGGGTTTGGGCTGTAATCATATGTAAATGTCAGTGATTCATCGGCATCATAGGCTGAACTAATATGACGCTGAAATTCAATCGATTTCTTTGAGTGCTCACCAGAGATCACTTCCCAACTCACTAGCATCCTAGAGAAAGACTTCGGCACAAACGGCTGATGTTTCAAATCATCACTGGAAAGGTATAATTCTTCACTACAATAATATTCCGAAATATACTGATATATATTCGTCGGTTCACTTAATTTCCAATTACAGAATACTGGCAAATCTTCAATTGGCGCCTCTACAATGGGGAATTCCTCTATCGGTGCTTCGACGATTGGAAACTCTTCAATAGGTGCCTCAACAATAGGGAATTCCTCTATCGGCGCTTCAACGATTGGAAACTCTTCAATAGGTGCCTCAACAATAGGGAATTCTTCAATTGGCGCTTCGACGATTGGAAACTCTTCTACGGGTACAATTGGCAAGATACCAACCACGTCAGAATCTACAGCAAACAAAGTAGCCCAATCGGTTGTCATCATAGTTTTTGATGAATTAGTGTGCATATTGATAATTGAAGTTGCATCATAAACATAATCACTACCATTTTTAAGGCAATTTAAGAGTGACGGGCTCTCTATCGATGGCTCACAAACTACCGTTGTAGACGCACCACCCATTGTCATTCTAGTGAAAAGTAATGTGTCTATCGAAGTACCAAAAGCATTAAAGTTGAGAACCAAGTTATTCGTGTACGGTTGACCATGGTCGACGACTTCCGCTTCATAAGAATATATGTTTTCGTCCTCTCCATATTCAATATTCACCTCGTGGTTATCATTATGATCGTACTCTCCAGCAACAATTTGAGATGCCACGTAGCCAGAAGATTCAAGCGTATTTAGAAAGTGAGCTGAGGTTACATCTAACGCTGCCATCGAATCAAAGTCATGCTCTCCAATGCTGTCAGGATTAGATGGCTCATATTTCTTCAATGTTTTGCCATCTACGATGGTCGTCTCAACTAACGTCCACGATGAATCCACAGGCGAACCTGAGCCTCCTGAAGAACCTCCGCAACCAGCAATGAGAGCAGAGAGTAAAGTAACTTCAAATAACTTTTTCATAAATCAACCACCGAACAAATTGGAACTGCATTCTATATAAATACAGAGTACCATTCAATAAAACACAATGGCTTTATAAATACTTTTTTAATCGAGCTGTGCACATCATGATTAGGCTTTAGTAAATGCTAGCCCTTACAAAAAACTCCCTGCCCACATTTAATGCGTCAGGGAGTTTCGTGTACTTATCTATCTAACCGAAGCTGTTTCTTTGATAGGGCAATCGCCCCAAAAAAACTTATTTGCTCCATGCAAACTGTTCAAATACTTTATCTACTGGAGTTTTCGCTACGTGGCTTACATAGTTACCGATCACTTCATTGCGACAGACCAAGAATCACTTCTAGTACTTGTTACTGACCGTAACCACTAAAAAAACGATTCCATTTCAATATCTTGTACCCACTCGGTTACGCACCATTCTTTAGCATAAAGCCAGGTAATGCTTTCGATTACGGATGTGACTTAGGAAAAGGCTATTTGTTTAGTAAACCCATTGAAGAGCGAGAAGAGAATTAATGTGAAAAAAAAAGGTAAGCACTAAAGAAGAGAGTGCTTACCTAATTTGTTAATCAAGAATAATATGAGGCAAGTAACGCGACATATCTTGTGTCACTAACGAACGGTCTTCTCGAATTGAAATGCCAGCGGGTTCATCATTGATCAACCAACTGCCCACCAATGTGTAGTTATCACCAAACTTTGGTAAAGGGTGGAAAGCTTGAATGATATGCCCCTCCTCCCCATACGGTCCTTCAGTATCTAACACCAATTTATTATCCCGTACTACCTGTATATTGGCACCTTCACGAGAAAAAAGCGGCTTAATCACATGGTCTTTTAGCTCTGCATTTTTTAGGCTTTGTAGCTTAGGATCATCAGAAAAATAAGAAGCCAGTAAGTTAGGGTGGTTAGGGAATTTCTGCCATAACAGAGGAAGCAACGCTTTATTCGACAAGATCGATTTCCACATCGGTTCTAGCCAGTTCACTTTCGCTGTATGCAGGTGCTTAGCGTACTCTTCTTGAAACATAAATTCCCAAGGGTACAACTTAAACATCCAACGAATAAGGTTGTCTTCTGAATCAGTAAATTCACCGTCTTGAGTTAACCCTATATCTTCAATATGAACAAACTTAGTGTCGAGCCCGGCTTCAATGGCGCAATCTTGCATGTACTGCACGGTCCCGCGATCTTCTTCAGTGTCTTTACAACACGAAAAATGTAATGTTTGTCCCGGTTGCAACCTAGATAGCTCTTGGAATCGCGCCATCATTAGCTCTTGCAGCAAGTTAAACTGGTCTGAGTCGCGTCTTAATTTCCCAGACTTCACTTGGTCTTCTAGCCAAAACCATTGCCAGAATCCAGTTTCAAACAGAGAAGTCGGGGTATCTGCATTGTTCTCATAGAACTTAGCAGGACCATTACCGTCATAAGCTAAATCAATACGTGAATAGAGAGAAGGTTCTTTACGCATCCATGAATTTTGGACTTCTTGCCACATGGCTTCAGGGATTTGAAAGCGCTTTAACCAGAACTCATCTTTAACCACCATGTCGACCACCTCAAGACACATTTCATGGATCTCTTGAGTCGGCTGTTCAAGGTCTTGCTCGATCTGTTTAAGCGTAAACTGATAATAAGCAGTTTCATCCCAATAAGGTTCTTCATACATGCTATGGAAGCCAAAGCCGTATTCCGCGGCTAAGTGCTTCCAATTTTTGCGGGGGGTCGAGCTCAGTCGAAGCATTATCCGCCCCAACTCTTACTAGAGCTCTTAGAACTGCTCCAACTTGATTTAGCAGAGACTGTTGAACCGAAACCGCCGCGAGAAATGGTTCTTTTCGCCGTTGCTTTCGGTTTTAAATCCTCCCGACTGACCGAGATTTTGCCACGCTTATACGTTTTGCCGTAGTTACGTCCATCAGAAGAAATCCAATCACCGTAAAACACGCTATTTCGGTAGGTAGAAGTGAACATTGGCTGTGAATAATGACGTCTGTCATCTATCAGACGGCTGAACATAAAGCCAGCCATTGCAGGCATAAACCAATTGTTCTGCGGCGCAGCAACACAACCACTGAAACCAAACTCACTCGCGCAGTCATTCATTGACTTAAACTTAGGTGCGGTGCGATCAGCTTCTATTAACGCTTCTTGATAAGCGGTTTGACACTCCGCAGTATAGCTAGGGTGATCGCTAATACATTCATCGATAGTACCGTAGATATTGGTTTGTACTGAATCATCACTGCAACCAGAAATCATCGCGGTGGTTACGGCAACTGAAATCGGCGCTAGGCTAAATTTACGCCAGTTTTTACGCATCTCTGGCAGAATTACATTTTGGCTACGTTTCATTACGCCTCCTAGTAAGTCATACAAGCAGCGTTTAGCAAACCAATCGCAATCGACATTGAGCCCATCACAATACCTGCAGGGATCTCATTATCTTTAATACGATCAACCAATTTAGGCATGAAACCAAAACGAACGATAGCAAAAGCAAGCAGCTGTGCAATTAACGCAACAACACCCCAAACTGCAAAGTCGATAAGGTTAACTGAATTAGTTGCCGCACCCGCAATGGCTAAGCTGTAACCGATGAATGCACCAGATAAAGTCAAACCTGCTGCCACGTTTTTATCATCTTTAACGAGCTTCCACTCGTCATAAGGTGTGCAGCGAATATAGACGAACTTGAATAGTAATAAGAAAAAAATCGACAGCGCAAAATAAAGTGCGAATGCACCTAAGCCTGCCAGTGAGTTCAATAGTTGAGACATGAGCCTTCCTTGATGGCGAAAATAAAAATTAAATTTAGCTGATTAATGTAAAGTCGGTGGGTGTTAAGTTGATGCCTGTACTCGTCACGACACTTCGGTCATGCTGATTGTTAACAATCGTTTCCTCACCGCTGACCAAAAGCGACTCAAAAAGATCATCAGAAACTTGTCGTTCATACACCATCACAAATTGATCGGTCGTGGTCATATTTCCAGACTGATCCCACGTGGTTTCTGTCATAGGAACAGGGCGAGTGTTTTCCCAGACTTTAGTGAAGACTTGTTCTTCTAATGTTTTCTCCGCCGTCACGATCTCGTTATCAAGTACAGCTTGCCAGCGGGCTTGAGTATCAATGGGTTTAGATTCATAGAAGTACCATAGCTTCACTTCTTCAACACCAGATTCATCAGTGCCGTGTTGAAGTATTTGCAAAAAACCTTCATCGTCTGTGTAGTAACGCAGCAAACGGCTTTGACTATCGAGCTTAACTTCACCAACCGCTTTGATTATCTGAGTTCGAGCAGCCCCTTCAATGGTTAGATCGGGTTCTATAATTTTGAGCTTAAGATCGTCAAGCTCAAAAGCGCCGCCTAAGCGAAGGCCAAGTACTTCCGGTGCTTGTGGGCGTTGAGGTTTCTCTTCTTTTTGTTTCTTAAACCAACCAAACATCGCTTTCTCCAAAGTCGTGAGTCAGTAATATGAGTGTATGGTCAAAGAGATTGAGCGCAATATAAAGCCACCACGCATGAAATAAACGTCGTGGCGGCATTGCACTCAATAATAGTTGACGATTACTTACCTAGAATGCGCGCAAGTTCATCTTCTGCTGAACTGCTGCCTGCGCCACTGATTCCAGCCTCTGCCAGCTTCTTGTCTAAGCTGCTACCAGATTGTTCTTCTTGAAGTTCCGCAGATGCTTCAAATTGAGCTTGTCTTTCATCTTGACGACGTTTAATACGATCAAGAGATTCAACCGCCGTATGCATTTTGGCATTCGCACCAACATTCGTCGCCGATACTGCCGCTTGAGCTTTTTGAACGGCTTCGTTAGCTTTAACAACGTCGACTTGCTGCTCAAGTTGACGCAGTTTATCTTTGGCTTGGGCTATGTTGACACGCATCGACTGATCCGACTGCGTGAACTGCTGTAAGTAAGTTTCTTCGGCTTGCTGTTCATTACGCAATGACGCAACTTTAGTTGCACATTCTAATGCTAACTCTTGCTGCCCCTTTTCCATCGCTGAACGAGCATGACCTTCATATTCAGCGATTCCAGCATCAAAGCTTGTGACTTTTTTCTGAGAAAGCTTACGCTTCGCGATGATTTTAACCAAAGCTTCATCTGAACGGCGAAGTTCCTCTTTCGCTTCACGAATCTCTTGATCAAGAATACGTAATGCTTGATTGTCTGCTGCCGCTTCTGCTGCTTCGTTAGCGCCACCTTTGATTGCGGTAACTAATTTTTTCCATACGCTCATAGCGGGCTCCTTATAGGTATTCTTGATATAGGTCGATGAAAGCTTCTACGTTTCTAAACAAAGTCGCGACTTCAATAACAATGCTCTCTTGCTTCGATTGCGAAGACAACGAACCAAACGCGGTATAATAGCTATTGCCATTCACATCATTAATGCCAATGGTCGATAGTGGGAACATTTTATGCGTACGCAGAATGGTTTCATTCAACACAGGAATATCTTTTACATCCGCTTGAGCGAACAGTAAAACTTCAACCAAAATTTGCTCACCAGAAACGGCTAAGAAAGCGTTGATTCCATCTTCATTTTTGATAACTAACGATTGTTCAGCTTCCTCTACGCTCCAACCTTGATGTTCACTTAAGAACGCTTGTAATTCACTTAATGTCCAATTCATCGTTATTTAGCCTTTTGACGTTAATACCTAACACAATACTGCTGCACGATTTTATCAATACGCCATCCATTTAATCATTTGTACCCATTGAGTATTGGTACTAATAGATCGTTCGAATCAAGGCATAAGTTAAATCGTGCGGCACCAAAGTAACCATTCTTTCTAGGTCATGCCCCCAATATTCAGGCAGCAGAGTAAGCCCTAATGATTATCTTAATATACAAAATACCACTTGATAGTTACAGATTTTATAAATGCAAGCAATTGAAAATATTGAAAGTATTGACAAGAGCAGCAACTGAGTCACATACCCTAATAATATTTCCAATTAAATTCAAATCCCCATAAGCGCATACCTAAGACAGGCACTCGTTCATAATTTAAACAGCGTAATACACCACATGCAAAAATAGAGTTACAAATGTCTCAACCAGCAAAAGAAAAACCGTTAAAAGTTTAACGTTTTTTGTTGATGTCATGATTTGAGGTAAAGCTGTGCTGGTTAAAGTTTCTATACGGTCGGAAGGCAATAAAATAATGGAGGTAATGAAATGACTGCGATTCAAAAACGATTTCCTAAGAGCCCTATTTCTCACTTTGGTTTCGTATTTTCATTTTGACTTACACTTTAATTATTACACATACGTAATAATGATTTTCCATTTGGTGGGATTATCAAACCAATACAAAACTCTATACTAGCCCCAACAAAACGAGAGAGCGGAAACAAACAAGCTCAACTACGCTTAAAACACAAAACTGGGTTACTCAGTTTAAACCGTTGCTTTAAGCCGAATGAAGCTTCCGCTTCACTGACTAATAAAGGAAAACTCCAATGGCACTTGAAATCAAACCAGGTCAAACATCTATTAAATCTAAAGCTATGGTTGCTTGGGCAGCCGGTGAAGCACTTAAAATGGAAGAAGTTGATGTTCAACTTCCAAAAGCTGGTGAAGTTCTTGTTCGCATCGTCGCGACTGGCGTATGTCACACTGACGCATTCACATTATCAGGTGACGATCCAGAAGGTATCTTCCCATCAATCCTTGGTCACGAAGGTGGCGGCATTGTTGAAATGATAGGCGAAGGCGTAACCAGTGTTGAAGTTGGCGACCATGTTATCCCACTTTACACTGCGGAATGTGGCGAATGTAAATTCTGTAAGTCTGGCAAAACAAACCTTTGCCAAGCAGTACGTGAGACTCAAGGTAAAGGCTTAATGCCAGATGGAACGAGCCGTTTCTCTATCAATGGCGAAACGATTTTCCATTACATGGGTTGCTCAACGTTCTCTGAGTACACAGTACTTCCAGAAATCTCGTTAGCAAAAGTATCTAAAGACGCACCACTTGAAGAAGTTTGTCTTCTAGGCTGTGGTGTAACAACGGGCATGGGCGCGGTATTAAACACGGCTAAAGTAGAAAAAGGCGACAACGTTGCTGTATTCGGTCTTGGTGGTATCGGTCTGTCTGCAATCATTGGTGCTCGCATGGCTGGTGCAGACCGCATCATCGGTGTTGATATCAACGAGAGTAAATTCGAGCTAGCAAAACAGCTTGGCGCAACTGACTGCATCAACCCAACGAAATTCGATAAGCCAATTCAAGAAGTGATTGTTGATATGACAGACGGCGGCGTTGAATACTCTTTCGAGTGTATTGGTAACGTAAACGTTATGCGTCAAGCACTTGAGTGCTGCCACAAAGGTTGGGGCGAATCTGTAATCATCGGTGTTGCTGGTGCTGGTCAAGAGATCGCAACTCGTCCATTCCAACTAGTGACTGGTCGTGTATGGCGTGGTTCTGCATTCGGTGGTGTTAAAGGCCGCTCTGAGCTTCCAGAAATCGTAAACCGTTACATGGCTGGTGAGTTTGGCTTACAAGAGTTCATTACTCACACTATGGGTCTGCAAGACGTAAATGAAGCGTTCGACCTAATGCACAAAGGTGAGTCTATCCGTACTGTTCTACACATGGATAAATAACCTAAGTAAGGATAAATAGCTTAAACATCAGCAAGTGACTTAAATACAGATAAATCACTTAAACATGAATAAGTAACTTAACTTCGCTTTACCTAATAGCCGTTCTTCTCTAAGAGCGGCTATTCCAATATCAAAGGCTTAATCATCATGTCTATCGAAAATATCAGCCAAGCAAAAGTTGCCGACGGTTGGCACAAACAATACAGCCACCACTCTGCCACTCTTAACTGCAATATGCGTTTTGCTATCTTTTTACCGCCGAATGCAAGCAAAGAAAACCCAGTTCCCGTTTTATACTGGTTATCTGGCTTAACCTGCACAGACGAAAATTTCATGCAAAAAGCCAATGCTTTCAAAGCAGCTGCCGAGCAAGGCATTGCGATAGTTGCACCTGACACTAGCCCTCGCGGTGAAAATGTGCCAAATGATGAAAGTTACGATATGGGTCAAGGCGCGGGCTTTTACCTAAACGCAACTCAAGCACCTTGGAATGATCACTACCACATGTATGACTACATCGTGACAGAACTTCCAGCGCTAATTGAAGCTTACTTTCCAGTAACGGCAATCAAGTCGATTTCAGGACACAGCATGGGCGGGCATGGTGCACTGACCATTGGTATCAAAAATTCGGATAGCTATCGTTCTATTTCAGCATTCAGCCCGATCAGTAACCCAATGCAATGCCCTTGGGGGCAAAAAGCGTTCAGCCAGTACCTAGGCAGTGACATTGAGTCTTGGAAGCAGTATGACGCTTCAGAATTGATGAAAGAACATAGCATTGAACTTCCAATTTTGGTTGACCAAGGTGAAGCGGATAACTTCTTAGTAGAGCAGCTAAAACCTGAGCAATTGATAGAAGCAGCCAAAGTGAACAATACAGATTTAGAACTGCGCATGCAGCCCGGTTATGATCATAGCTATTTCTTTATCTCTACCTTCATCAGTGACCACATTGAGTTCCACGCCGCCTACTTAAACAAGTAAGCTTGGAATAAAAACCTGTTACCATAGCAACCTTATTTTTATTGATGTTACTGTCACCCTATTAGTAATGGTTGCTATACAGCAAGGTTTGCAATGAATACAAAACTCGCACTAAAAACGGCAAAAGTTCTTTTCTTTATTGTCGTCTTACTCAGTGGTTTATTTACCGCTTGGCTTTTTATCCCTACGCCTTCCATTTTAGATAAACAAGTACTCGACGTACCTTTAACCAAGCCATTTAAACTGGTTTCTTACCGAAATAACCCGAACGATGCCAGCATGCCATTCACTTACCATTACTACGTGGTTTCTGACGTAAGTGATATTGAAGATATGGAACCTTTCCTCATCACCACAGATAAGTTTGCCAAACTGGGCGAATTCGATGAGAACACATTTTCTCTCAGTGTGAACGGGAAAATAGAGCAGTACACGAATGATCTTTGGATTGAAAAATCCGATGGAAAACTGCAACACTGGTATGTAAGTATCAATGCTCGATACATTAGGTAACCCTTACGCACACCTCTGCCAATATATTCACACGCACAATGCCAATCAATAATTTTATAAATAGACCGTAACTTTGACTTGGCTCATTTGGAAATGATTCTCATTAATATAAGGTGAGTTATCATTTCCTAAAGTGAATTAACTATGTTTGGAATATTGCTATTACTGCACGTATTGGGCGCCACCATTTGGACTGGCGGGCATATCGTACTTTCAGTTGTCGTATTACCCCGAGTATTAAAAGAACGATCGCCTGAAGAGTTACTCAAGTTTGAATCTGTCTATGAAAAAATTGGGATGCCTGCCCTCGTAACACAGATCGTTACAGGCATAATGCTTGCCTTCCATATGTTGCCTGACATTAACCAATGGACTGATTTCTCAAACCCTATCACTCACGTACTTTGGCTTAAATTTTCTCTTTTGTTCATCACTTTTTGCTTTGCCTTAAGCGCGAGATTTAGAGTCATACCCAACTTATCACCTGACACTCTCAAAACCATGGCTTGGCATATTGTCCCTGTCACCATTTTATCTATCTGCTTTGTCATTGTTGGTGTTTCGTTTCGAACTGGCTGGTTCTACTAATCCAATTGGAAGTGCTAAAAATTCAAATGAGGGTTCTCCTAACTTCGCTATAGAAGATGAACTAGGCTTATGTAAGAATGCGGGCTTCACATAATTTTGAGAAAGAAGTCACCACATGAATTTCCAAGCTGCCATTTTCGATATGGATGGATTACTCCTCGACACTGAACGGGTTTGTATGCGTATTTTTGAAGAAGCATGCCGAGCCCAAGGTGTACCATTCCTAAAAGACGTGTATCTCAATATTATTGGCTGTAATGCAAAAACGATTGAGCAATTATTCCGTAAGGGCTACGGCAAAGATCTCGATTATCCAGCACTCAATAACGAGTGGCGCACTCGATACAGCAACATAGTAAAACACCAAGCTATTCCCGTGAAAGAAGGAGTGATCGAACTCCTGGAATGGCTCAAATCAAAAAACATTCCTATCGCAGTCGCAACTTCCACACAACTTGACCTTGCAGAGGTAAAACTCAAATTAGCAGGGCTAGATTCCTACTTCACATCATTAAGTACAGGCTGCGAAGTTACTCATGGTAAACCTCATCCTGAAATCTACTTGCTCGCAGCAGAACGTCTTGGCGTAGCTCCAGAAAAATGTCTCGCATTTGAAGATTCAAACAACGGTACTCGCGCAGCTGTCGCAGCCAATATGATGACCTTTCAAGTACCTGACCTTGTAGAGCCATGCGATGAAGTCAAAGCTTTAGGTCATACGATACTGCCTTCGTTAACGGATACTTTAAAGCATTTAAAAAACGCCTAAGCCTCATAAATAGAAGATAAGGAAAGCCAGTGGAATTCATTCTCGATAAATTTAACGGCATCATTATTGATGTGGCAAGTGTGCCAAATGACACCAAAATTTTTGAGCAAGAGCTGACCGAGATCTTACAGTTTTCGTCAGAAAACCGAAAAGGAATCACTTGGCTTAGCTTACCGATCTCTCAATCCCAATTGATTCCTGTAGCGACTCAAGCTGGGTTTGTTTTTCACAATTGCCTTGAAGCTGAAATCACACTGGTTCATAAATCCGATTCAGTCTCTTTTGTACCTTTCATCCCCACTCACACTCTTGGGGCTGGCGCATTAATTACCAATGATGATCATGAACTTCTCGTTATCAAAGAACATGGGATGACAGGTTATAAGCTACCAGGTGGGCACATTGAATTAGCAGAAAATATTGAAGAATCCATCATTAGAGAAACACTAGAAGAAACGGGCGTGAAAGCCACATTTCAGTCCGTAGTAGGCATGACAACAAAGCACCCCTACCAATTTGGTAAGTCGAACTTGTACTTCATTTGTCACCTAACGGCAGATTCTCAAGACATCGACATTCAAGATACTCATGAAATAGCTGAAGCTAAGTGGATTTCAGTGGATGAGTTCATTGAAGACGAGAAGAACTTCCCATTTAACCGCCAAATGGTCCGCGCATTAGTGGGTAAGAAAGGCTTAGAGAAAGTTAAAGTAGAAGGGAATCACGGGCTTCATAAGAAGCAAGAAATCTTCTTTTCTCATAACGAGTTATAAAGCTCATCGCACTTTTTTCTATAATCATTTTTTCTGAAAAAAAACGCCACTTCATACGAATGTGGCGCTTTTGATTAGTTAAACCAACTGTGTTGTTATTCCATCTTTATTCAATAGCCAAGTTCTGTAGATCAGTTCAATGGCTTAAGCTTGTTGACTAGGTCAGTTTTGTTGAGCAATTATTCGCTACTCGATTAGAAAAAGCCAAGTGGGTTAGTGTCGTAACTGATCAATAAGTTTTTAGTGTTTTGGTAGTGATCTAGCATCATCTTATGAGTTTCACGTCCAATGCCCGATTTCTTGTACCCGCCGAATGCTGCATGCGCAGGGTAAGCGTGGTAGCAGTTCACCCAAATACGTCCTGCTTCAATTTTACGCCCCATTCGATACGCTAGGTTTGCATCACGAGTCCACACCCCTGCACCCAAGCCATACTCGGTATCATTGGCAATCGCCAATGCTTCAGCTTCATCTTTAAAGGTAGTTACGGCAATAACAGGACCAAAAATTTCTTCTTGGAACACTCGCATCTTATTGTTGCCTTCCAACATCGTTGGTTGAATATAATAGCCGTTACCCAAATCATCTGGTTGTTGAGCAATTTCACCGCCAGTCAGTACTTTTGCCCCTTCTTGACGACCAATTTCCAGATAACTTAGGATCTTATCAAACTGCTCTTTTGAAGCTTGAGCGCCCACTTGCGTGTCGGTATCCAGTGGGTTGCCTTGTTTAATGGTTTGCGCTCTTTCAACCACCTTCGCAATAAACTTATCGTAAACCGATTCATGAATCAGCACGCGTGATGGACAAGTACACACTTCTCCTTGGTTAAAGAATGCCAGCAGCATGCCTTCAACACATTTATCTAGGTACTCATCTTCATGGTTGAAAATATCAGGGAAATAGATATTCGGAGACTTACCGCCCAATTCAACCGTTGATGGAATCAAGCTTTCAGCGGCACATTTCAGTATATGGTGACCCACTTCAGTTGAGCCTGTGAAAGCCAATTTAGCAATGCGATCACTGGTTGCTAACGCTTGACCAGCTTCGCTACCAAAGCCATTCACGACATTGATAACACCAGCAGGAAGAAGGTCTGAAATTTTTTCCATTAATACCAAAATAGAGGTGGGAGTCTGCTCTGCTGGTTTTAAAACAATACAACAACCAGCCGCTAACGCAGGCGCAAGTTTCCAAGCCGCCATTAAGATTGGGAAGTTCCAAGGGATGATCTGCCCGACCACACCAATTGGTTCAGGGAAATGATAACTTGCGGTGTTTGAATCCAGCTCTGCTGCGCTGCCTTCTTGCGCTCTAATACAACCCGCAAAGTAACGGAAATGATCAACGACTAAAGGAATATCAGCAGCCAAAGTTTCACGTACAGGTTTGCCATTTTCCCAAGTTTCAGCAACCGCAATTTCTTCTAAGTTTGCTTCAATTCGATCGGCTATTTTCAGTAAAATATTTGAGCGTTCAGTAACACTTGTGCTTGCCCAACTAGCTCTCGCCGCATGCGCTGCATCTAACGCTAAAGAAATATCGGCTTCCGTAGATCGTGCCACTTGGCAATAAGGTTCACCATTGACGGGTGAAATATTGTCAAAGTATTCGCCACTTACAGGCTTCACCCACTCACCGCCGATAAAGTTATCGTATTGAGCTTTAAAGTTCACCACTGCATTTTCACTACCCGGCTGCGCATAAATCATAGTTAGATCCTTCCACTTTCAATTCTGTTTGAGTTATTGATTTCTATTCCGTTTTTTAAACGTAATGTGTTTAAAACATGGTTGTTCCGTGTTTTTCTCACACCAGTAACAACGCAAATCACACGCCAATACTTCAAAACTTGTTGTTAATAAAATGTAAAACTATGATTACCAAACAATAACAACCTGAAGTGTATTAACTTTGAACTGTGGTAGAGGAAGTGTCTCAGTGTTCAAGTGTCCCACTTTGGAACACCCTAACTGTCACAGCTTGGAACGGTCATGCAACTTCAACAATCCAAAACCTCATTGAAGCACACATCCACTTCTGACTGGCTCTCATCCTCTTGGGGGCGCAGCAGTGAAGCAGGTCTAAAACAAAGGCGTCTCCCAGAAGATATTCGCTTACCTCAATCTCTTCTAAAAGAGCGAAGATACGGCTCGGCTAACCTTATCCAAATCGTCAAGCAAGTCGCACTACCCTTGTTTAATCAAATGTTTGCGCGTAGTGATAGTCGTTTAATTTTGACCGATGTTGAAGGCGTAATATTGGCAAGTTGGGGACAGGAAAAATTTAAGGAGAAGCTGACTACAATCGCATTAAGTTCTGGTGCTTGCTGGCAAGAACAACTTAAAGGGACCAATGCAATCGGCACAGCCATCGTTGAGGCTAAGCCTGTATCCATTATTGGAGACCAGCATTTTATCCACCAGCATCGGTTCATAAGTTGCTCCGCTTGCCCCATTTTTGATCATCAAGGGCAAATGATCGGTATCTTGGATATCACCAGTGAACAGCAGCAACACAACTCAACGGTTCAACTGCTCGTACAGAACATGATTCAACTTATCGAAAATCAGTTACTCAGCCATATCCCACAAGGCACTATTCGCATTGATTTAGCGTATGAAAAATCACTGCTGCACAGTGGCTGGCAAGGGATTGTAATTGCTGATAAAACGGGGCAAATACTTGCGCACAATCAAGTCGCTTCCCAGTTGTTAGAACAAACATCCGTGGTCGGTGAGTCTATTGAATCACTATTCGAAAAGCCGTTCTCTGAATCTTCCTTTGTGTTTGAAAAGCAGCAACTGCAAGCCCCACCTAAACGGACTCGCGCTTTAACTATGTCTTGCGATTTACACCACGGTGATCACCATATTGAACACGTTTGGCAACAAGCGAATAAGGTTATCGACAAAGACATTAGCTTATTAATTCTTGGGGAAACGGGCGTAGGTAAAGGCGAATTCGTCAAGGCTTTACACAAGCAAAGCCAGCGAAAATCGGCACCATTAGTGGCGGTGAATTGTGGGGCGTTACCAAAAGATTTAATCGAATCAGAATTATTTGGCTATGCGCCCGGAGCCTTTACAGGCGCAAGCCATAAAGGCTACCAAGGGAAGATAAGGCAAGCGGACAAAGGCATTTTGTTTTTAGACGAAATCGCCGACATGCCATTAGAAGCACAATGTCGGTTATTGCATGTCTTACAAGACAAGTCCGTTGTACCGGTTGGATCAAACCAAAGTATCAATGTGGATTGCCAAATCATTGCCGCCACCCACAAAAACCTAGAGCAACTAGTTGAAAGTGGAGAGTTTAGACAAGATCTCTACTACCGATTGAATGGACTGGCATTCCACTTACCAAGCTTAAAAGAAAGAGACGATAAGCCAGCGCTCATTAAAACGATCCATCAAAAATACGCAGAGCACAACCAAACTATTTGCCCTAGCCTAATGGAACGTCTTTGTACGTATTCCTGGCCAGGAAATATTCGGGAGTTAGACAACTTATTAAAAGTGACAGCTTTGCTGTCTTCTGGTGAGCCTCAATTGACTTTAGAGCATGTCCCAAATCATTTAGCTCAACATTTGAAAACAGCATGCACGTCTGAAGCCGCTTATCATGTAAGTTCACCACAGCATCACGCATTGCAACTTAAGACTCATCCAACAAATGGCTTTATGTCAGAAGGAACAAATTTAAAAGCCGCGGTTGAAGATACCTTGGTTCAAACCTATCAAGCTAACCAAGGTAATATCAGTAAGACTTCACGCATACTGGGTGTCAGCCGAAATACCATTTACCGGAAGCTTAAAACGCTTGGAATTCTTTAGCCTTCAATGAAGCCTACGAGACTGTGCTGCTATTACGGATTCGTAGTTCATGTGGCAATTGATGGTGTGCCTCAATGGGTTGGTTGTTGATTTGTTTCATTAAAACTTCAACTGCGAGGCGTGCCATGTCACTGATAGGAAAATGAACAGAGGAAACCTTAGGGTAATACATTTCACACCTGTCGATGCTATCAAAACTGATGAGTGCAACTTGCTCAGGAATCTTAATACCTTGTTCATGGAAAAACTGAACTGCTCCTGATGTCATGTCTTCACTGCATGAAAAAATGGCCGTCATATTAGGGTTTGCCTCATACAGCCTCTTCGCGGCATGGTACCCACTGGCTTGACGATAATCACCAGCATCTTCAAGATCTTCAGAAATTAGCAAACCATCTTGCTTCAACGCTTCACGGTACCCTTGGGTTCTTAATTGGCTCGATAATCGATTCGGTGAACCTGCAATACAACCTATGATTTTATGCCCCTGTTCAATCAGATGTTCAACGGCTGCTTTTGCTGCCTCAACATGATCAAATGTGACACAACGTGATTCTAAACCCTCGACTAAACGGTCAACGAGTACAAATGGAGTTGGTTTTTTCGCAAGCTCTCTAAGCTCGTCATCACTTAAATGACGACTATTCAGAACATAACCATCACATCGCAAATCATTAAACCTTTGGATTGCTTCTCGCTCGCCAGCTTCCGTTTGGTGGCCTTGCGCCGTGATTAAAAACTTCTTATTTAAATCAAGTTCTGCTTGTACTTGATCCATCATCTCTCCGAAGAATCCACCCGTGTAATAGGTGACCAACAAGCCAATCATGTTGGAAGATGATGTTGCTAATGAACGTGCAATTGCGCTGGGGCGATAATCAAGTTCTGCCATTGCCGCTTCTACTTTACGAACCGTATCCGCTCTAAATTTCCCTTCGCCGTTAATGATCCTAGAAACGGTGGAACGGTTTACGCCTGCAAGTTCTGCAACGTCTTTAATCCTTGCCATGTAAAGTTCTGTACCTTAATAAACGGCGCCTTTCATTCTTTTACCTAGAATGTATCACCGTTGATAAATTGAAATAGAATGCACTGAAATGGAGTAGCAACCTGCCTGTATTATTTGTCTTTTGACTAAAAGGGGGCAATAGCTGGCAGGCTGCTAAAATCTTAATATTTGATGTGGATGCTGTTATTCATTCAATATTGAATAATCCGTCACCGTTACTTGTGCTTCATGGAGCGCTTCTTTGAGTTGCTCACTTGTTAGAATGTTCAGCTCTACCTCTCGTTGATGGTAATAGCTGCTCTGCGCTTTAAGTGATTCATCAAGGTGAGCAGGGTGACACATAAATTCCAGCACATCAGTGTTCGTTTGAAGCCGTTTGATCTCTTTTACAATTGTATCCACGCCTACAGAATCACCATAAAACACATCGCTAAAACAGTAGCTCTTTAAAGATATATCACCAGAGATTTGTCTTTGACCTCTAACCGGTACTCTATGCAATTTTGCCACTTCCAATACGACAGGGAGTACTTGAGGGTGAGTGTGAACATGGTGATGGCTATCGATATGGCTCAGAGTCGCGCCCGTTTTTTTGAACTGCTCAACTTGTAAACTCAGCTCATCAAACAACTCATTTTCATTGAACTGAGTTCTCGGCCAAAAGCGGTCTTGTGTAAGGAACTGACCATGATTGTCTGTGAGGCTACTTAGAGATGATAAAGCAGATCCCGCTGTTAGCCTAAAATGCAAACCAAGCTTCAGATAAGGTGCGGTCGTCAGTAAATCAATACCATGGTTTTGAGCTTCCATCCCTACCATTAATGTTGTGGAACGAACCACGCCCTGATTGGAGGAGTAAATAATGCCGGTGTTGACTCCTTGGCTCAGCCCATAATCATCCGCATTGAATATAACGTACATCTTAAATCCTTTATAAGTGACCGTTTATCACAACTTCAACTCATCAATATCGGCGTGATCCATGCTCACACCGATATTAAGCCTGCCAATAATAGCTTTTTACTAATAAAATTTTTAAGTATTTTAGCCTTGCTTGTATTACGTTTTCTCATATTAATCAAAGCTAACTAGGCAAATGTCAT
The DNA here is from genome assembly GCF_050337535.1 of Vibrio kagoshimensis. NCBI lineage: Bacteria > Pseudomonadati > Pseudomonadota > Gammaproteobacteria > Vibrionales > Vibrionaceae > Vibrio > Vibrio kagoshimensis. The sequence goes on along the minus strand of NZ_JAKJSZ010000016.1, from coordinate 65,292 downwards.
CTTACTACTATGGCTAGATTAAGTCGGTACATCTTGCGCGACTTTTTTGCTATAAAACTGCGGTAAGTAGTCATAATTCACCTTCAATATCTCATCTAAAATATTCTTCGCTTTATTGATATCTTGAACCAATGGATTACACGTTAAAGCCATCAGCCCTTTATCATAATCGCCATGAACCGCAGCTTCGACCGCCAATTGTTCATACGCTTTTACTTGAGTAATGAGCCCAGTAATAGCAGGAGAGAATGAACCAAATGCCAAAGGTTTTGCTCCCCAACTTCCTATCACCGCACTACACTCAATAACGGCATCATTTGGTAACGCAGGGATAGCACCGTTATTGCGTACATTAACAACATTAATCGTATTCAAATTGTTATACAGTGCATCCACTAGATTGAGTGAAGCATCGGAATAATACGCACCACCGCGTTCTTCCAATAGCTTGGGTTTTTCATCCAGCTGAACATCTTTATACAACTCAAACAGCTCAGCTTCTGTTTTCATCACTTGTTCAGCTCGGGTACCTTCACTTTCTGCCGCTTGCTTCTCTTCTGCTAACATTGCATCGGTTTGATAGAAGTAACGGTGGTAAGGGCACGGGATGGCACCTAGCGACTGTAAAAAATCCGGATTCCACGGTTCTTCAAAGATGTTTTTCATACTGAAGTTAGCACCGTCCCCTACTTTTTCAAGCACGGTTGACGTTATATCTTTGCCTTCTAACCAGACTTTATGAGCCCACAACAAATGATTTAAGCCGGCGCATTCAAGAGAAAGTTGCTCTGGTTTGCACGCCATCATTTCAGCGATCATCATCTGCATTGAGACAGGGACATTGCACAGCCCTATCGTTTTTACTGAGCTGTATTTAAGAATCGCTTCAGTGACCAAGCCTGCAGGGTTTGTGAAGTTCAGCATCCATGCATCTGGAGCCAGTTCTTCAATATCTTTGCAAATATCCAGGATGACAGGGATGGTTCGCAATGCTTTAGCAAAACCACCTGCGCCCGTAGTTTCCTGGCCGATCACACCGTACTTTAATGGGATTTTTTCATCATTCGCCCGAGCATAAAGCCCCCCGACTCGGAATTGAGTCATGATAAAATCAGCCCCTTCAATCGCTTCTCTTCGATTCAGAGTGGCTTTTACCTCAATATTCAAGCCTGAACGCTCAATCATGCGTTTAGCTAAAGCTTCAATAATGTAGAGCTTGTCTCGGCCAGCAGTCACATCAACCAAATGCACTTCATTAATCGGCAGTTGCTGATGACGGTTAATAATACCTTCTATCAATTCTGGGGTATAACTACTGCCACCACCAATAATCACAACTTTAAGATGCTGCTTTTTACTTGTTGTTTGTGTCATATTTTCACCTATACATCAGCAGTCTGAAGTTTAGAAACCAAAGCATCATGCTCTCGTTGCTGGCTATCTAATTTAAGATGAACTTCCAACATTTCTGTTGCGAGTTCTTGGACAACAATCGTCGTCATTAGATGATCTTGCGCATGAACCATCACTAACGTCATAGGGACTTTCCCTTCACCCTGATCCAATTCAATCAGCTTAGTTTGCGTAAGGTGCGCTTTATTGATGCACTCTCGAGAACGCTTAATATTTTCTCTCGCGACGTCAAATTCACCTTTTCGAGCTTGTTGTAATGCTTCAAAACATAAGCTCCGAGCTTCACCAGCATTGACGATGATTTCCATTACAACTTGTTCTTGATCGATTTCTACAGAGGTATTCTGGTTTTCTTGAACACTCATGGTTAACTCCAAAATAATATCGAGTAAGGCTGAACTTAATCTCTGCCTTGCAATGTAATTCTTTGATAGTAAACCGTTAACTTAAACGTTGAGACGAGTGCTAGAGACAAAGTTCGACTTAGCTGTCACCCCATCACTCGCTCATTTAAATTAAGCGGTAACGCCAGCGCCTGCCGCTGATTCGGCTTCTTTTTTCGCTTGTTCAGCTTCGCCTTCTTGCTTAAGTAATTGCTTTTCGAACATTTTGAAAAAGGGCAAGTAGATGAACAGATCCATCACTAATAAAACACCCACTAATATTACGGGGGAAATGGTCCACCCAGAGCCCCACGATGCACCTAAAAAGGCAGGAGCAGTCCAAGCTGTTTGCGATACGCCCATGCCGACAAAGCCCATGTGCACGGCTGTGTAAGCAACAATGGCGTTTAAGACAGGAGCAAAAACGAAAGGTATAAACAAGGTTGGGTTCAAGACCAGCGGGCTACCGAAAATAACCGGCTCGTTGATTTGAAACATTCCAGGAACAAAGCTCATGCGTCCTAAACTGCGTAAGTGCACTGAACGGCTGAAAATCATCAAGAGCACTAACGCTAACGTTGCACCCGAGCCACCGATGAAAATATAGAAATCCCAAAACGGTTGAGTGAACACATTAGGAATTGTCTCACCCGCTAAATACGCTTCTTGGTTAGCACTAATGTTTGTTAGGAAAATTGGCGAAAGCAGACCAACGACAATTGCTGCGCCATGAATTCCCGCAAACCAAAGTAGCTGACACAATAACAAGGCACCAATGATGGCTGGTAAAGTGTTGGATGCGCTAACTAATGGACGAAATGCTTCAAGAACTAGGTCTGGAATAAGCATATTAAACTCAGCTTGAAGATATAAGCTTAAAGGGAAAACCGTTAGGTAAATAAACACAATAGGGATCAGCACTTCAAACGATCGAGCAATAGCTGGCGGCACCTGCTCGGGAAGTTTTATGGTGATGTTGTACTTCTGAAGGATTCGATTCAGCTCGACCGCAAAGAAGGCACTGATAACGGCGGTAAATATGCCCGTACCAGACAAATGCCCCATTGAAAGTGCACCTTCAGAAGCTGGCGAGGCGACTAAAAGGAAGGTCATCAAAGCTAAAGCACCATTGGTAATGCCATCCATACTATAAGCACGAGCTAAGTTATAGCCAATACCTATGGAAACAAACACCGCCATAATCCCCATCGTCATATTGAAGGGCATCATAATATTGTCGAAATTAGCGCTCGCAAAATCGAGCCAAGCGCGGCCGAAGCTGTTCGTCGTGTCTTCCGAGAATGGAGGGAAAGCAAAGACTAAAGCGAAACTTCCCACAATAATAAATGGCATCGCGACAATAAAACCGTCACGCATTGCTCTCACATGTTTTTGATTACCAACTTTAATAGCAATGGGTGCTATTTTATTTTCAACAAAGTTAATAACCATATTATAAAACGACATAGCTAAAGTCCTTTTTTAAATATACTTATTCCTACCCACATATTTATGCAGGTATAAATGAAATTTTATTATTTCTTAAAATAGTTGCTTTTAATTAACTCGGAATAAGGTCTAAGGCTTGTGTTAACGCTTCATCACCTTTCATCATTCCATAAGTCATTGCAGGTATGGCTTCTACTTTTTTGTTATAGCGGTCAGCCACTTTTTGGAGTTCATCCTTTTGGAATCGAACTTGGGGACCCAGTAAACATACATCGTACTCCTGGATTAAGTCATTAAATGCACTCACAGACACTGCTTCTATATGGCATTCAACATTTCGAGAAGCCGCGGCTTCTTGCATTTTTTTTACTAACATACTCGTAGACATACCGGCACTACAGCACAATAAAATCTTTTTCATCTTGCTCTCCAATCTAAAAATAATCGTAATCAAAGTGTTGTATGAATCTTAAACGATCAATTTATAAACTAAAAGCGCAACCGGTTGCGTTATGCGTGATTAAGATCTCAATAACCATAAGAAATGTGTATTTAATCGATGCCTATGTAGAATGGAAAATTAAGTGATAATATTATTAAAATAAGCATAACGTTGTTACGTAACCACTTACTAACTTTAAATAACCCTATATTTAAAAAATAAAAAAGAGTAATACATAATGAATTACTCTTTTTATTTTCCGTTAAAATGTATTTTAAAATGGAATCATATTGTTATTACGGGCTTGATATGAATAAATCAATCTTACCTCACACATTTTGATCCTTAATAATAAGTACTTCCTACCTCACTACAGAATCTTGATGAAGGCTTTTTCTCCGTCGGCACCTGTGTCATACGAAAAGCCTACAGCTTCCAGATAACGGCGGTGATCATCATTGGCAGCCATCGCTTGTAGTGAAGTAATTCCCCGTGCTTTCATCACTTCAGGGTGAGCTTCGTAGTAATAATGCCCTAACTTGAAGTCACGGAACTCAGGGGTGACGAAATCTAGCAAAATGTTCATGCAGCCACCTTCATCGGTTTCGCCCACTAACACGCCGGCAATACTGTTATTCCTTAACATGTAAAATGAAGTATTCGCGGTTTTAAGTTGCTCTATAGGAATTTGTTTTTCTATGTCGGTTTGATTACTTTCCACAAAGTGAGAGAAGTATTCAGAATCTACAGAAGTAGCAACTAACTTGAACGTTTCATTTGCCTTTCGGAGTTGATAAAGATAGTGCACATTGATCCCTGCAATGCCTAAATTCATCAACATTGTTGGCCATGAATCTATAAAGTAAGCAAACGCTGCAAACAGTAAACAGCCAATAAAGTTAATGACTCTGAGTTTCACAATGGATGTCATTGTCAAAGACACTAAAACAACCAGTGATGCTAAGTAGCCAAACCATTCAACCCAATCAAACGTCATAACCTATCCCTTTGTTTTATATTGCTAAATGAACGCTATCTCACTAAACATAGCACATCCCCAATCATTGGTTAAAAATACAGCAGACGGACATCACAATTTGATTTTAATAAATCTGCCCCAATACTAATCTCCAGAAGTCCATAGCTTGGAGCAGTCATGCCACTAGAAAAGTTTGATTCAATTTACGAACGCGCAGCACACCGTAAAGGTGGGGAAGAATTACTCGAACAATTAATCTACAAGCCACTAAGCGCTGACGAAATAGCGAAAATTACTGACGACCGCTGGTTGGCAGCTTTCACTGAGAAGGTTTTCCAGTGCGGGATATCTTGGGATGTAGTACGCAAAAAATGGCCGAATTTCGAGGAGGTCTTTTTCAATTTCGACATAGAAAAAATGCTCATGCTTCCTAACGAAATGTGGGAGTCGAAATCCCAAGATCCGCGCATCATTCGCCACCTTACGAAAGTCATGACTATTCCAGCTAATGCCATGATGATCAATGCAGCGAAACGTGAAGCTAATTCATTTTCGGAAATGGTCGCTTACTGGCCAGACGAAAATATTACAGAGCTATGGGCATATTTGAAGAAAAACGGTAAACGATTAGGTGGAAATACCGGGGCATATACTCTACGCCAAATGGGTAAAGATACTTTTATTCTCAGTTCAGATGTGGAGTCTCATTTACGTAATACAGGGATTATCGATAGTGGTCGAGATACCAAAAGAGCTCACCAAGCTGCAAATAAAGCATTTAATGAGTGGCAACAGCAATCTGGGCGAAGCTTAAGTGAAATAAGCCAGATCATTGCTTATAGCTGCGGTGATAACCGAGTTTAAGCTGATTTACGATAAGTACCATTCAGGTTGAGTAATGTTCGCTTTCTATAAACCGAACGTTACTCAAAATATCATTATCTCATTTCATTCTTGTCACCGAAGGGGGGCCACTCCCAACATTCGTGATTAGCGAATAGCGCGAACCTTCGTTGTTGCTAGCCATAGTGCAGCTATCACTTGCAGTGAAAAACAAAGTACAAACGCAGTATGTACGCCATAAGCCGCCACTAAATAACCAGAACCCGCTAAGCCAAATGGCATCAAGAGCTTAAACAGTGATCCTGTGATCCCGGCTACTCGCCCTAAATGCTGTTCTTCAAAGGCTTCTTGTCGATAACTCCAAATACAAATGCTGCTATAAATACCGACTGCACTGACCCATAAGAAGGAGATCATTAATACCCATTGCCCGTTTCTGAAATGCACATTACTCAAATATCCATTAAGAAATAAATCATCCGCAAAAAGTAAACTATGCAAAACAGGCAGTAAAAAACCCAGCGCTTCTAATGCAATAGAGACAATTAATAACGCGCCAAGCCCTACTCGCCTTCTTACTTTATCAGCAGTGAATGAACCAACTAACCCACCAATACCAGAAGCTGCAATCAAGTAGCCAACTTCTATATGGCTTAATTCAAGCTCAGATTTAGAGAAGTATATCGCTTGAATCCAAAAAACTGCGCCTGTGGTGTTGATCACCATAACCACCAACGTGATGTGCCACATATTTTTATTAGCGTACAAGACACGCCAGCCCTCTTTTAATGCCACGAAAACAGAGGAGTGCTGAATGGGCTTCGTCGCTTCAAATTTCAATTTATTTAACTGAAAGAAAGCCAATAAATACAACAATGCGACCAGCAGAAACACATTATGCAGAGCTGAAAGCAGAAGTAGCCCACCAGATAACACAGGACCAACCGTCTCAAGTAGATTGTAGAGAGCACTCATTCTTGCGGTCGCAGTATTCTGTAATTGGTGAGGCAATACATTTTTAATCATCCCCATTCGAGCATTATGGTAGCCATAGTTAAATGCCATCATCAAAAATGCGCATGGAAATAAAACATACAGTGGGTCAGCCAACCAGCGAACTGCCAGATACGACATAACTAACACCGCCATTTGCCCAATCAACATACATTGGGACCAGTTCTTCTTATTGAACCTATCTACCCATACCCCAATAAACAGTGCGAGTAACAAGTTAGGCAGAAACTCGACAGCTCGCATCCACCCCATCATCTGAGAAGATTGGGTGAGTTCATACACTAATAAAGGCAAAGCTAAGTCATATATTTTCGATCCGAATGCCACAAAAAAGGCGGTTGAGAACAAAATGACAAAGCGTGAGCTTTTCCATATTGAAGGGGGCAAAGCAACACGGTTATCAGCTTCCATTTTCTTTCCTTTTAAAAGTAACCCGATGCCTCTATTATCAAGATTAAAAGATGAAGAAAAATAGAAAGATAAAAATGGAATTTCACCTTTATGTATTATTGGAAAGCCTTAGCCTTTTTTAGAACTCAATTGACCTTGAACCACTCCATACACATGCCGTTAGATAACCTTTCGAAATCCTTAGGGTGTACTAGACGCAATGCACAGCTATTGATCAAAAAATTAGTTGAAGAAGGGTGGATTGATTGGAAACCCGGAGTTGGTCGTGGAAATTTACCTAAGGTCACATTAATTAAATGTGTAAACGAGGCAATAGAAAAGCATGTTGACAGTTTGCTTGCCGAAAACAAAGTAGACCAAGCTTTAGAGTTTGTTGAAGAGGACAAACGCGACCTTTGCTTACTTAGCTACATAAGCCGCTACCAGACCTCGCCAGGCACATTAGATATTCTACAAATCCCTTTCTATCGCGGTACTCACTGCCTCGATTCAATTGAGATATCCCGAAGAACAGAAAGCCATATTGCCAATTACTTATACAGTAACCTCATTCGCTACAATCCTTCCTCCATGACTTTTGACGGTGACCTTGCGATTCAATGGCACAGGGAAGGAAACTGCTGGTTCTTTACCTTACGTAAAGGTATTTTTTTTCACGATGGCTCCTCTATTTTCGCGCAAGATATCAAAAAACACTTCCAACGTCTGAAGACTGAAAATACCACAAACAAAAGTCTGTTTGAGTGTATCTCAAATATCGAGGTAACCAGCCCATACCACCTCTCTTTTGAAGCCAAACATTACACTGGTTATATAGAGTCACTTTTGTCGACGACACCGGCTGGCATAACAAAAGTATCAAGTGGGAAGATCATCGGCAGTGGTAGCTTCCAATTAGTAGAACAATCAAAATGGCTAACCCGTCTTGAGGCATTCAAACATTATCACGGACACCGCCCTTGGGTAGATGCAGTGGAAATGTGGAATGTAGGCGATAAAGCCAAAGATTACGAAATGCACTGCGATATTGTTCATTCGCATCCACACTATCAAGAAGCATCCAACCTGACATTTAAAGAGTCTGAACAGTGGGAGTCCGGCTGTGAATACGCCTTAATCAATGCGCATAACCACCCTTGGTTAAGCAGCATTAAGCATAGGCAGGATTTAAGTGAATTATTGCAGTTGATTGGGGTATCCAAAAACATATCTAAAGATGAAATAAGACCCGCATCTGGAATGCTTTACCAATCAGGCGACCTCTTGGGGACGGAGAAAAATACAGAAATAGAGCAAACATCCGTTAATCAAGCAACCGTTGAGAAAACAACAGCTGAAAATGCGGCACCAGCAAAAACTAAAGCCGCACAACTTTTAGCGGATGGATTAAAGCATTCCAAGCAGCCTATAAAAATTCTAACCTATCAACTCTTTGACCATATAAAAATGGCGAAACACTACTATGAATGGCTGAGTTCGGCAGGAATTGCCTGTGAATATCAGGTATTAGAGTTTCCTGATTTTTGTTTACAAGAAAACCTAAAAAGCGCAGACATCATTATCTCAGGGGCGGTATTTTACGATAATACAAACAGTAGCTGGATGGGCTGGCTACTAAGCACCCCTCCTCTGGAAATCTGTTTTACCCAAGAACAAAAAGAGTGGCGTTCAGAACAGCTAGAAAAGCTGTGGGACTTAAACAATGAACAACAAAGGCAATGTGCGTTTCTTGAAATGGAGAAGAGCCTTATACAATCCGGTGTTTACCGACCTATTTTTCACGTAAAGCAACAACTCAACCAAGCCGATACTGTCAACCCTGTGGAACTCTTAGCCAATGGCTGGATTGACTTCAACCAAGTGACCATGAGCAGGCATTCGTAATCATCCTTAAACCTATCAACTTGAGACTGACTAAAGCAGCAGGGAGAAGCGATAATCACTTCTCCCTGCTTTATTTTATGTTGAACCGACTCATCACTTTTAGCCGAGTGAAACAAGCCTGATCGACTAAACTATTAACGCCAACTTAAAAAACGCACTTCGTTCCCTTCATCTGGCTTTCTCGGAATGTTCAATGACAACAATAAAGAAATAGCCGCCATACCCGCGCCAATATAGAAAACACTCGCAGGAGAGACTAACCAAATCACACCAAAGGTAACCGGGATGACCACCGCTGCAATATGATTAATGGTGAAAGCTACACCTGCTGTTGATGCCATATCTGCTGGGTCTGCAATTTTCTGAAAATACGTTTTTATAGCCAGAGCTAGCGCAAAGAAAAGATGATCGACCACATAAAGCGCTGCCGCCCATTCCGCTGTTTCAACTAACGCGTAGCCAACGAACACAAAGATTAATCCAACGTATTCAAATGTCAGAGCCTTTCTCTCGCCCACAACGCCGATAAACTTACCAATACGCTTGGCAAACAAGAAGTTAAATAGATAATTGATTAAGAACAGTAGCGTAATATCAGCAGCAGAATAACCAAATTTCTCTACCATCAAGAAACCCGCAAAAACGGTGAATATCTGCCTTCTCGCACCACTCATAAACGTTAATGCGTAGTACAGCCAGTAACGCTTTCTCAGAATTAACTTTTTATGTTGCTGAGTTTGCGTTTGGAATTCCGGGAATGAAAAAGCCATTACCATCACCAAAATAAAACCAATCCCGCCGGTAATGCCATACACCCATTTAAATTCAAGCTGAAATTGCTCCAGCATCAACCATATAGAGCCATAAGTGATCAATGACGCTAATGCTCCCACTGAAATCATTTTACCCAGCATTTCAGGGGCTTCTTGTTTACTTAACCATTGCAATGAAAGGGACTGCTTGAGAGTTTCAAAATAATGAAAGCCTGTAGACATCAATAATGTCGTCAGTAACAAGCCAAATAAAGAAGGAAATAAACCCGTAATGGCAGTGCCTACCGTTAACATTGCCAAAGAGACCAGCATAAATCGTTGCTCGCGAATAAACAGCAATACAAATACAACCGTAAACGCTAGAAAGCCTGGGATTTCACGCACACTCTGCAGTAACCCAATATCGGCGCCATCGAAGTTAGCTTTTTCAATAACAAAATTATTCAATAAAGCCATCCAACTCGAAAAAGCGATAGGGACGATGATTGATATCAAAATTAAGAAGTTTTGAGGAGTCTTCCAACTCTGTGAATGTGCTGACATATCGGTATCCATGCAAATGATTGAACTATCTTACTCCTGCTTATCAAAAATTAACATCAAGTTAACCTTGAACGGTTTAGGGAAAATAGGTTATATCTAGATGATCTAATAAATTATTATTTTTCAAAGAGCTAGCGGCTGTATTCCGCTAACTTAAAATAAGCACAAGGAGTCATGTATGGAAGTTATCATTCGCCCAGCGCAAGTTTCAGATGCACAAGGTCTTTGCGATTTGTATTCTCAACCGAAGGCGCAACGAGAAACCCTACAGCTCCCAAACTCTTCACCAAAACTCTGGATTGATCGACTCAGCAATATACCAACTGGCGTGTACAGCTATGTGGCTGAAGTTGACGGGAAGATTGTCGGTAATATTGGATTTCAACAAAATCAAAGACCAAGAAATCAACATATGGCTTCCTTTGGTATGGGTGTGCATGATGACTTTAGTGGTCTTGGTATTGGCAGTAGACTATTAGAAACGGTGATTGAACTTGCCGACAATTGGCTCAATGTTCATCGCATTCATATTGAAGCCCATTGCGATAATGAACGGGCGATCGCACTTTACAAAAAATTTGGCTTTGAAATTGAAGGGGAAGCGAAAGACAACTCTTTCAGAGATGGTGAGTTTGTGAACACTTACTATCTAGCGCGTATAAGACCATCTAAATAGGTTAAATTAAACCTCAGTTCAAACCACGCGTTAATAAATACTGAAGCGGTCAATCTATCATTTATATTGACCGCTATTTTCCTCACTTTTCAATTTCACTTTTTACTTTCATTTTTACGTTCGCTTTGAAATTCATTAACGACTGAATTTGCCATGCTCTCAGTGTATGAATTTATCTTCCAGTGATTGGGGCTCCACCCTTTAACAAAGCGGTGAAAATCAGCCCAAGCGACGTAAAACATAGGTCTCCATGATGCTTCTACTTCAGGAAACGATAAATGAGGTTGGTAGCGAGTAAGCGCTTCTTGTAAATAACCAAAATAGCTTTCTAGCAGTTCACTTTCCAAGCCATCACAATATTCAGGTTCTACTGCGCTACTCATAAATAAAGCGACATCTTTCATCGCGCAGCCGTGTCCTACATATTGAAAATCAACGGCGGCAACTTTGTCACCTTTCAGGTTAAAGCAAAAATTCGCCAGCTTAGCATCGCCATGAACTAGGGTTTGAAATGACGCTTGTTTTAGTTTTCGATCAATAGCCTCTGCTTGAGCTTTCAAAGGTAAATCTTGCAAGGCGTCTAGCTCATCAGGGCGCGTATCCAAGTGCCAGTAAGTGCCGCTTTCCCAGACGTCATTAGCTTCTGTTCCAATATGCTTTGCATGAAAATTAGCTAACCATTCTAAGCACGCATTACGCTGCATTTTATTCGCGGTTTGGTGAGTATTCGGAAAACCCAAGTCTGCTAAGTCTTGCATCACGATAAGCCATTCATTATCGCTTTGCTTACAGAGTAAGCCTTTAGGCACAGGACAATATGGATCAAACACTTGTGTATGATCTTGATACCAGGATGTTTCTACTTGGTAAGAGCCTACTTTTCTTAGGTGAGATCGCTCAGTATTCCACCCTTTAGGATGTTCTGATTTATCAGGTAAAGAGACATGTTTGACGATGAGATTCGGTGAGGTAATTGCATTCGGCTTAGACAAATCATCATTACCCAAATTACCATTGTCCAAACTCTTCTCATCGCAAAATGATAAGCGCACTAATTCCCCATATCCGCCCCATAAACCTTGAATCACTTCAACATTAAATGATGCTTCTATATCTAAAGATGAAACGATATTTTGATATGTAAAATTCAAACGCCTAAACCTGTTTTTTGTTTTTAAAAGAAGCTATAGCTTGATATGACTAAAGCTACTCAGCCAAAAGATGCGACCATTGCGGGTTTCTAGACATGTAATGCACAACATAAGAGCACACCGGTATTATAGATAAACCTTTTTTATCTAATTCAGTCAGCATCGTCTCCATCATCACTTTCCCATACCCTTTCCCTTGTAGAGCGTCTGGAATTCGAGTGGAATTAATGTGTAATACATCGCCATTTTGCTGATATTTAATCAAAGCAAACGATTCGTCGTTTAACTGAACCATCATTTGGCTTTGATCGCGATCCCATTTTAATGCCTTCATTCGCAACCTTCATCAATTATTAATAGTAAACACAACAATAATTTGAACTCTTTAAATCTTACTAATAAAATAGTTTACGTGCATGTAAATGGCACATGATGTCTAAAATAATTATAAGTTACACGTTGGCGTACAGGGAACATGGAATGAACGCACCACTAAAGAAACACGTTGAACGCAATGAGGTGCATCCAGACTCTCGCAATAAAACAGTTTCAACACTGAACAGTACTGATGCCCTATCAATGGTAGAGCATGGCAGTGAACTCACATTAAATGTCACCACCCCTGTTGGTACAAAATTCCTCACTATGACCAACTTCATTGGTACTCATAGTGACAATTGTGTAGTCATTGAATTACCCAAGATTTCGAACGACGATCTTTCCTTCTTTTTCCAAGAGGGCTTTTGGATGACAGTGCGGGCACTTTCCCATCGAGGAGAAGGGGCTTTAATTCATTTCCGCAGTCAGATAAAACACAAAATAGGCGACCCTTTCCCACTGCTTGTTATTTCAATACCCAGCACAATGCAGGTCACTCAACTGCGTAAAGAAACTCGCTATGAAGTTAATTTAGGTGGCAACGTCATCATGAATAACTCACGCATTGGCTGTGAAATCCGTGACTTATCCAAATGCGGCTGCCGTATTGTGACCTCACCGACCACTAAAACCCTTCAAGTAGATGAAAAAATATCGATTGATGTGACGCCTGAAAATTATCAAGGACCGCTCATTCCACCGCTCAAGGGCAAAGTCTGTAACCTTCAAAAATCGACTCACTACGCAAGGTATGGAGTAGAGTTTGATGACATTGGTAAGTCCAACGTAAAGAGCCTTCTCAACCGTTTAAAATTTGATGGAACAAAACTGCGCTTACGTCAGTCTTAATTTACAGAAGTCAAAATATACGACAGTTTTAACGCGGCCCTTTAGCCTTTTTCCTATGCCTGTTTATTTCTATATATTCCTTCTAATTTATTCCTCAAAAATATAGCTTTCTAAATCAATACTCTGAGTTGTAAATTCCCGTTAAAAAAAAGCAGCCATACTTTCATATGGCTGCTTTTAATTTAGAGTAAAAACGTCATTATCTGCTTTTTAATCTCTATTAACTTCTCAAGTTGCTCTTTCCAAGTTGAGACTTACTCTTTCATAGATTGAGAATGACTCTAAGCTATTATTTACGTAAAGCATTTAACTTAGCTTGAGCAATACCAAAGATCGTATTAATTGGGTAACTGCCTTCGTCACTGGCTTCTCCTGCTGCCTTACCCGTAAATAATTCGATAGCTTCAGTTACGTGGTCAATTGCCCATATATTAAACTCACCTTTTTCAACCGCTTTAACGATATCTGAGCGAAGCATTAAGTTATGTGCATTAGAACGAGGAATAATCACACCTTGCTCATTAGTTCGACCTTTGATTTCACAAACATCAAAGAACCCTTCAATTTTCTCGTTCACACCACCGATAGGCTGTGATTCACCAAACTGGTTCATTGAACCTGTAATCGCAATATCCTGACGGTTAGGCTGCTTAGAAAACGCAGACACAACGGCACAGAATTCCGCCATGCTGGCACTGTCTCCGTCAACTCCGCCATAAGACTGCTCAAAGGTGATATTAGTGGTTAGAGGCACTTTAGCCGTACGACCAAATACTGAAGACAAATAAGCAGAAAGAATCATCACACCTTTTGAGTGAATACTGCCACCAAGGTCAACATTCCTTTCAATATCAATCACCTCACCATCACCATAGGCAGTAGTGGCTGTAATACGATTTGGCGTTCCAAACATATGGTCACTGGTGCTAAGAACGGATAGAGCGTTCACCTGCCCAACCGCTTCACCATCTGTTCGAATAAGCGTGGTGCCATTAGTGAACGTTTCCATCACACTGTCTTGCAAGCGACCGACTCTCATTTGTTGATTTGCTAGGGCTTGTTCCACATGACTGGCTCTAATCAAATTCGACTTTGAGCTTTTCGCCACGTAGTTAGATTCTCGTAACAAGTTAGCCGTGTGAGCAGAGTGCAAGGACAATTTGCCTTGATCGCCCGCCTGACGAGAGCTGTGCTCGATAATTCGACCAATCGCTTTTCGGTCACAATGCAGCATACCGTTATCATGCACAATGCTTGAAATAAAACGTGCGTAGTGCATTTCTGAATCCGGAGAACGCTTCATTTCATCTTCAAAATCAGCGGTAACACGGAACAATTCTGCGAACTCTGCATCGTAATGTTGCAGTAGTTGATAAGTACGATAATCCCCAAACAAGATGATTTTCACATCCAATGGGATAGGTTCTGGATCAAGCGAAACCGCCCCAGTTAGAGTGACCTCTTTTTCTAAAGACGTGAGGCTTAATTGACGTGAACGCAAGGCTCGTTTTAGACCATCCCATACATAAGGCTGCTCCAGAACTTTCACCGCATCCATAAGCAATACGCCGCCATTAGCTCGGTGTAAACTACCCGCTCGAATCAAAGAGAAATCCGTAAATACGGTGCCTTTAAATGTGGCTGTTTCTACATAACCAAACAGAGAGTGATAGTTCGGATTTTCTTCCACCACTATCGGAAACTTGTTCTCTTTTTGGTTAACAATGACATTCACTTTATAACGACGAGGCATTTTCTTATCGAGTGAAGCCGTCGCTATTTCAGCTTGTTCATTACTTTCTTCTAGGAAAATATCAGCATTTTCAACGATGTCTTTTTGTAGATCAGTCAGATACTTTTTAATATCAGGGTATTGGCTGTAATCTTTCTTCAATTGCTTAATAAAATGAGTAATCACATCTCGAGTAGTGTCATCATTAAGCTTTTCAATTTTTTCAGTATACGTTTCTTCAAGTTCAGTTAGATCACGAGAAATCGTGCGTAAGCCGACTTCCAACGCATCAATGGTTTTATCAAATTGAGCTTGGTCTTCTGGGGAAAGCAGATCAAAGCTTTCCTCGGTATGCAACTCTTCACCATTCATCGCAACAAATTGATAATCACCTTGCGTTGTAATAGTTAAGTTAACGCCTTTCTCTTGGGCTTCTTGACTAATCGCTGCCAGCGCAGCTTGTTGTTTACTGGCAAGTTGGTTTTTAAGCTTATCCGCACGCCCGAAGTACATTTCGTTATCAAATGCTAATGGCATGGCTTTTAACAGCTTGGTCATTAACTTTTCAATATCATTCTTTAAGCTGCTGCCAACACCGCATGGCAACTTAAGCACCTTAGGTGTTCGAATATCTTCAAAGTTAGCCACGTAGCACCAATCATAAAGTTCATTTGCTTCATGTGGGTGGCGGTTTAAATAACGCAGGATCATGGTTCTTTTACCTAAACCATTTCTCCCTATCGCGTAAATGTTGTAACCCTTTTCCTTAATTGACATAGCAAATTCAACGGCTTTTTGCGCACGTTCTTGCCCAACTATCTCATCAATGGGAGCCAGTTCTTTGGTCGACTTACAGGGTAGCTTTTCGAGATCAGCTGCTTGATAGAGCTGCTCTATATTGAGTCTTTGAATCGCCATCGCCGCCTCCTTAGTCCTTTATTATTTTGGGTGTAGATAAAATCAGTGTAGATGCAATTCTCAATAATTTTAGTGACTTACGCAACATCATGGTTCAAGTGAACAAATAACATACAAATCTATCGAGTTTTCTCTAGTTTATGCCTAAAACCTTCTACCCGCTTTTGCACTCTATTCGTGTTCCGTATCAATTATCTATTCATACATCATATCAATTAGCTACGCCCATTTTGATTACGATCCTTCGCTAAACTAAATGATTTTAATTTGCAATTGATAATAAATATCATTAACATCCCTGCATCTTATAAAAAGGAGATGGGAACATGGAACTTGAACAATGCTGGATGTATTATTTAAAAGCAGAGCAGTTAATGGAACAAGGTCACTGGCCTGAAGCTCAGCGCCTATACCATGATGTTTTAAGCCACCTCCCAAACCACATTCAAGAAGCCGCTTTTGAAAGTAACATTAAGCCCTGTCAATTTGCTTGCCTGCTTGCAGGTCTTAGAGACGCGAGCGTTGCTCAATCAGAAATATTGAATCGATTAGGTCAACAGCAACAAGCTTTCGACACCTTGAATCAATCTTATGCGCTCTTGCAATTCATCTCCCTTGAAAATACCAGTCTCATACAAAGAACTTACTTACTGCTCGAAAAGCAAAGTGAAGATCTACTCAATCACTTAATCGCTTTTTGCAGTGCTCAAAGGAGCTCGCATTGGATGCTGGAGCTCGAACAAATACAACGAGCACATCACCACTTTGGGCAACTTAAATCGACACCTGAGACTCATTCATCTCCAAATGTCTTAAATTGATAAGGACGTATCATGTCAGACCAAGCCATTCTCAATGTAGAAAATCTTTCTGTTAGTTTCAAAACGAATGATGGAATCATTGACGCTGTAAAAGGCATTAATTTCTCACTAGAAGCAGGGGAAACGCTCGCTATTGTGGGCGAATCAGGCTCAGGAAAATCGGTATCGAGTAACGCTCTGATGCGTTTACTGCCTGACAATGCCATTTTGCACCCTGAATCTAGAATTGAATTTGAAGGTGAAGAGGTTTTACACAAAACCGAACGTCAAATGCAGGCAATACGTGGCGATAGAATTGGCATGATTTTCCAAGAGCCAATGACCTCTCTCAACCCCTACTTACGTGTTGGCATACAAGTCGCAGAGGCGATCATGTGCCACCGAAAGGTAAGTAAATCCGATGCCAAGAAACGCGTTCTAGAATTGTTTGAGCTTGTCCATTTACCAAACATTGACCAAGCCTATACCAAATACCCTCATGAATTTTCTGGTGGTCAACTGCAACGTATCATGATAGCAATGGCTCTTATCAACGAACCTGACATTCTAATCGCGGATGAACCGACAACCGCATTGGATGTAACCGTTCAAGCTGAAGTTCTAGGGTTGATTAAAGAAATCCAAGAAAAGATGGGCATGGCTATTTTATTTATTACCCACGATCTTGGGGTGGTCAAACACTTTGCTGACCGTGTTCTGGTGATGTGTAAAGGTGAGTTAGTAGAAGAAGGCGAGACACAAGCCTTATTCAATGATCCGAAACACGAATACACTCGCATGCTTATCAATTCAATTCCAAAGGGACAAAAAGACCCAATTGAACCTGATGCGCCAGATCTACTCACGGTAGAAGATATCCGCGTTAAATTTCTAGTGAAACAACATTTCATTAAGAGCAAAAACCAGTATTTTGAAGCGGTTAAAGGTATTTCCTTGTCGCTTAAACAAGGTGAGACGTTGGGAATTGTTGGTGAATCCGGCTCAGGTAAATCGACCCTTGGGCGCGCATTGATTGGCTTACTTCCTTCTACGGGGCGCATTGTTTACAAAGGCAAAGACCTTAGCTTGCTTACAGACACTGAACGCTTTGATTTAAAGAAAGACGTACAAATGGTGTTCCAAGACCCATATGGTTCTTTATCACCAAGAATGACAGTTGGCGAGATAATCACGGAAGGCTTAACCGTGCATCAACCTCACCTATCTAAAAAAGATCGTTTACAACGTGCTCGCATAGCACTTGAAGAAGTTCGTTTAGAAGCTAATTCAATTAACCGATACCCGCATGAATTCTCTGGTGGTCAAAGGCAACGTATCGCCATTGCTCGTGCATTAATTTTAGAACCATCATTCATTCTATTAGATGAGCCAACGTCAGCACTTGACCGTTCGGTTCAATTAACGGTTATTGACCTACTAAAAGATATTCAGAAAAAACACAATATCGGCTTCTTATTCATCAGCCATGACTTATCTGTTGTTAAAGCATTATCAGACCGCGTGTTAGTAATGCAGAAAGGTGAAGTAATGGAACAAGGCACGGCAGATGAGATTTTCCATAACCCTCAGAATGAATATACACAGAAACTGATTGATGCATCTTTCGATTTGGATGAAACACCGAAAGAAAATGCAGCTTAAATTGAACTAATTGGAATTAACAACGTCTTATAGATATACCATCTTGGATAACTCCTGAATGGACTGGAGCAAGAATGGATATAGCTAATCTGGTTTGGCCGCCAAAAACAAAAAAAGTCGCATGGAGGCGGCTTTTTTTGTGTCTGTAGCTTTGTACTTCATCTGTCACTTTTACTTCATCTGTCACTTTTACTTCATCTGTCACTTTTACTTCATCTGTCACTTTTACTTCATCTGTCACTTTTACTTCATCTGTCACTTTTACTTCATCTGTCACTTTTACTTCATCTGTCACTTTTACTTTATCTATAACTATTAGCTCACCTGTATCTTTTTGCTTCACCTTTAACTGTTAGTTTCATCTATAACTGTTAATTGCATCTGCAAATTCTGGGATCACCTAATCACATTGAGCCACAAACTTACCGATACAAAGACTTTGTCGATTCACGAACAATCAAATCAATCGGTGGCAACCTTGCTTCGTGTCTTTCTCCTGACAGAAGGTTAAGAATAGACTCTGCACATACTTCGCCTATTTCTTCGATTGGCTGCCTGAGTGTAGTCAGTGCTGGGGTGAAGTATTTAGACGTAGGTAAATCATCAAAACCAATAACTGAAACATCTTCTGGGACTTTATATCCATGATCATGAAGCGCTTTAATAGCACCGTAAGCCGTTTGATCATTAGCAGCAAACAAAGCCGAAAAATGCACTTTAGATTGAATAAGCTCTATCGTCTTCTCATAACCTTGCTCACTACTAAAGTCGCCTTGCTTGACTAGTTTAGGCATCACTTTGATACCAGCTTCACCTAATGCTTTTTTATACCCTTCAAAGCGTGAACCTGAATCCGGCTGTGAAGCTAACCCTTTAATATGCGCAATATTAACGTGACCTTGTTGTAATAAGTGCAAAGTCGCCATATAGCCACCGAGTACATTATCTATATTAAGTGAACGAACATTCTCTTCAACAATATCGTACCCAACCATAACGATAGGAATATCTTTAGCGTACTTAGAAATGTCTTCATTGGTCACACTCCCCGTGACGATGATCATGCCATCCACATTGCTTTTGGCTAAGTATTCCAAAGCATGGATTTCAAGTTTTTTTTGCCAATGACCCGTAGCAATCACAAGTGAATAGCCCTGAGCAATCAAGGTTTTTTCCATATCATTCAAAATGCGGCTGGTGTATGGGCTATCTGGGTGCTGGACTAACACCCCAACCGTCAATGTGCGACGATTAAGGTTATCTTGCACCTGAAAGTTGGGTTTGTACCCCGTATCTTTTATAGCTTGTTCAATATTCTGGCTTTTATCATCAGATACATAAGTTGTACGATTCAAAAAACGAGAAACGGTACTGGGAGAAACACCCGCGAGTTTAGCGACGTCGTATACTGTTGTTTTTCTAGTTTTAGTACGCATTTTTTCCCCTTAAGCCATTAAACGTGAATTTGAAGCCGTCTATGGCACTCGGTCATGGAAATGAGCTCATTAATACAATCCAATTCTAAGTACAGCAGGCTTTCAGCCGATAAAACAAGCTCTAAACCAAAAAATAGGGGGAGAACAATCTCCCCTCTCACTCAGTAATCATCAACTCAATTCATGAACCTATTCATATAAATAAGCGAATATCATTCCAGGTCTAAAATAGCGACCTGCGGTATATTTTAAACCCGTGTTCAATAACCACTTGTGTAAATTACTTGCCGTTTCAGCAGTAACGTCAACTTTAAGCATACTAACAAACTCATCAGTATCTTTCGTTAACATTGGGTTGACGCGTTTATCAAAAAATAAAATTTCTTGCTCAATCAAAGCATCTACCCATAACTTCGCTTCATTTATTGACAAGTTAAATTCATTTCCTAATTCAACCTCTGTTACGGATACAGAACAGTTAAACCCTTCGGGTGCTGCAAATGGTATCTTTGAGTAATCATATAAAGCGGTATACACCGTATCCATTAACTGCTCAGCTTGAGGGGTTTTACCCGCTAACTTTAACGCCGTTGCAACACTGAATTGAACGCCAATCCATACATCTTGAGCTTGAAAGGCTTCATGGGGTGAACCGTCAGCGAGTGTCATGTTTGCGATGCCCAATGTAGGGCTATTAATCTCAAAGTTGTGCTTATACACATAGTCTAGTGCACGTTGAATACGCTCTTCTGAAAAAATGCCTTCTAATCCAATTAGCTTTAGGTAGCTATCGGCAAGTAAGGCGTCACCAAAGCTATTATCTGAATCAGGAACTAGGTTTGAATACTCTTGCGTAAAAGCTTGAGGAGCGGTTTCACTGAGTGAGCGTTTCTTAGAGATCCTTTGAGATAACTTACTAAGGCTCATTGATGTGTCAGTTTGGTTTAAATAATCATTAAGAATATTTTTATCGGAAATAGCGTCGCCAGTCAAAGACAGACCTAAATAATCCAGTGCTTGGTAGCCTTCACCCGTTAAATGCTTAGCTTGGATAGGCGTCACAAAAAAGTGGTAATAACCCTCTTTTTCGTCCCACAAACTTTGATCGAGTGTCACTAACGCACGCTTTGAACGCTCTAGGTAACTTGCCGCTAATTCTGATTCACCAACCAGCACTGCCAATTCACTCGCCGCTTGTAATCCTGCAACCCACAGGCTTGCACAATAAATAGAAATGCCATGAGAAGCGAGGTTATCAAAAGTGTCGTCTGTGCCTCGAGTCAGTGGTAAATCATCACCTTCAGCAATCAAGCTAGACAAGAACTCAATGCTTTCTGTCACCGCTTGCCAGCACTCTTGAACGACTAAGATGTCTTGTGTGTTTTGATAGTGGCGGTACACCATAAGAATGTACTTAGGTGCTAAGTCCTTCCATTCTTTTACATTATGCCAACTGTAAGCATCAGGCTGGATATCGAATGGGCTTCCCAAATCATGTATCACAGCGCCCCTTACCGCCCTTACCCCTTGGTACTTTTCATCAATCAATTCAGCATTAGGCGTCGCTTCGTATTCCCAGTATCGGCGCTCGGTAAAGTCTTCCGCTAAAATGGCTTTAGAAAACTCTTTCATCACGCAGCCATCAAGCTCAGGCAGCAAATAAAGCAGAGAAAAAGATCCGTAGAAGTACACATCTAAAGAGTTAAAAAATGGGTAATCGACACACTCTTTCACTAAGAACTTATCGCCTTTATCCCATACTGTGGATTCTGCTAAAAAAGAGAGTGAATTCATTGCCATGGTTGAATAACGCAAAGCTGATTCAGGATTTTCTATTTTCTGCTGAGCTTCGGCCAAAAAATCTGCCTGCTGAGCCACAATAGTGTGTTCAATGTTTGCCAATTCAGGAAGTACATCATTAAGAATATCGATTGCAGGCATTGCTTGAGGGTAGAACTGAGTGTATGCCTTTTCTGAAACCCAATCGTTCAGTAGCACTTTACTGTGCGCCATTACTTGCGCAAAACGAAGATCGATCGCTTCGCCAGGTTCCAATTCTATTTGAACCGTAATTAATGCACTTAACGCTTCTCTTCCACTGTAAATTCCAGTTTCAAATTCCTCGTTAGTTCGGCCAGTACGTAAGGCGTATTCAACTTCTTTTTCGGTTTTAGACGTATAAAGAGAAGGTTTGACGGAAACAGACACCTTCCCTTCTTCAATCAGTTGTTTAGACGCTTGAACGCCGAAAACAACTTCTCCCTCAATGTCGCTTTGATATGAAGAGTCACTTATTAAGCGGGCCCCGGAAAACACCAAGTCACCATGATTCAAAGAAACCGAATCATGTTTCTGAGCGATCGAGTTTTGAGATAAGTAGCAAGCGGAATCTTGAATGCCATCACGACTTTTTTGGTAATTAGATCCAATCAGGTTTTGCAATGGTTGTACTAAAGTAATAACACGAGTTTGCTCTGACTTATTTTCACATTCAAAATGGTTCCAGTGGACAGGCAAAGAGCATAATTTTTTATTGCCTTGGACTATTGGGGAGACAACTTTTCTTCTAATTACAATATCATTGAAGCATGAATATGCATATTCAGAACATGGGTATAATGCTTGATAATCAATATCCCCATCATTAATTGAGTTTATAATGTTATTTTTCTTTGAAGTTAAAGATAATAATTCAGATGTATTATTACTTAACAAACCATTAAAG
This sequence comes from Vibrio kagoshimensis, assembly GCF_050337535.1. Classification (NCBI taxonomy): domain Bacteria; kingdom Pseudomonadati; phylum Pseudomonadota; class Gammaproteobacteria; order Vibrionales; family Vibrionaceae; genus Vibrio; species Vibrio kagoshimensis. The sequence goes on along the minus strand of NZ_JAKJSZ010000016.1, from coordinate 42,831 downwards.
AAATCTAATGCAACATATATTTGGCAAATTATTGATGTACAGTCTTTTTTAATTAAAAATTTAGTCTTTTCTGAAAAACCCACACGCCACTTTATAAAATTATCTTTATTTTCATTATAAAAACCACCTGATAATAAAGCGGACTTAATCAATAACAGAGCTTCTGATATATTATTTTTATCTATTTTTATTCCATCAAACAAAGCTGGATAGAAATTCAAGTGCACACTAAGATCTTGAATTGAGATGACTTCTAATGAGTCTATAGATGGCACATCCATCACAGAAGCATAAAAGTCATTAAAATTAATATCTTGCTTGGTGCAATCAACAAATATACCCGGGATGAAACTGAAGTTCGGCGTGCTTCCATTAGCTGTTAAAGTGAATGTATTACCTATTCCCCCAACTGCCATCCCTGTATTTTCAGGCGTAGTAGATATTGGCGTATACCATGGCTGTATGAATTCAGCAGCATCACCTTTTTTGCATAACTGTTCGGCTTTACCAAAATATGTAGTGTATGGAATTTTATTTTTCATTTTTTAAAACCACCATTGAATATTTTATTCTTCTTGTTAATATCTTTAAAAAATGGAGACATCAACATGTTTAAAATTATAAATGAAAATTTTGGAAGTCTTGACGCTGTCACAATATTAAACTCCCAACATGGTATAGAACTACAAATAATCAATGGATTTGGCGCGATAATTAATAAATACATAGTTAATAATAGTCCATTCTCTTTTATTTGCGGCTATGAAAATTCTGATGAACTTATTAATCAGAATCCTTTTTATTCTCGTAGTGCGAAATTATTTCCATTCCCAAATCGACTAAATAACGGTCGTTATCAATTCAATAATCAAACACATCAACTTCCGGCTAATTTTTCATGGTCTGAACATGCCGTGCACGGGTTGCTTTATAACCAAGCTTTCTCAGTTGTTGCTTCATCAGCTAATGAATCAGAAGCGAGCGTAACGGTGCAATATTCCACCCAAAAACTTCATGAGGGTTTTCCATTTGCCTTTGTGTTGAATGTAACCTTCACTATCGATATTAATGGTCGACTTACGTGTTCCACCAGTGTCCAGAACCAAGGCAATCTAACCTTCCCATTTGGCGATGCTTGGCACCCTTACTTTTACTTAGATACCCAACGTGAAGACTGCACTTTAACCATGCCAACCTGTTTAGAACTCGAACACGTTGACGATTTACCTAATGGTCAAAAACACACTTTCAATGCATTTTCAAAAGGGATGTCACTGGCGGATAAGAACCTCAACAATTGTTTTGAATTTGAGACCAACACTCAAATCAACCTCACTCTTACACGCACCGATGCGAAAGCTTGTTTACATTACCAACAAGATTCGAGCTACCCATTTATTCAACTTTACACCCCTACAACAGAGCAAAGTATTGCAATAGAACCAATGACTTGCCCTGGGGATGCTTTCAATAACCATATTGGGTTACTGACTTTAGAACCGACACAAACCAAAACTTTTAGCTGGCAATGCCAAGCTCAATACCGCGAGTAGTAAGTCGCTCGAGCAGCTAAGACACAACGGATAAAGGGCGCACTAAGCGCCCTTTCCATTTCTAGCCTAAAATCACTTCAACGCTATGTTCACCTGAAGTAAATATAGGTGCCTTATTACCCGTTATTAGGTCCCCATTTACACGCATTTCAACCACGCCTTTACAAACATTATTTGGATTGGTCACATGGATGTTATAAGTCGCACCACGGAACTGGCGACGTACTTTAAACTCTGGCCATTCTGCGGGAATACATGGGTCCACCAGCAAACCATCCACTTCAGGTCGAACACCCAGAATCCATTGCGTACCCGCCACGTATGTCCAAGATGAAGTACCTGAAAGCCATGCATTACGCCCTAAACCAAATTGCTTATGTTCATCACCCAAGATGTTTTGTGGGTAGCAGTAAGGCTCAGATTCGAAGGTATCGATGTCGTCGTTCTTAGAAGCTGGGTTGATTTGACGGTAGTACTCATAAGCACGCTCACCGTTGCCCATTTTCGCTTCTGCGATCATCACCCAAGGGTTTGAATGCAGGAAGATACCGCCGTTCTCTTTAGCACCTGGTGGGTAAGTTGAAACACCGCCAAGTTGCGGATCAAAGCCGTTGTAACCAGGAGTTGAAAGCTTAATGCCATTCGCTGTATTCAGCTTGTTGTAAACAGAATCTAGCGCTTGAGTAGCACGTTCTTGAGTCGCGAAACCAGAGATCACAGGCCAACTTTGACCGTTGGTGTAGATCTGCCCTTGCTCGTTCTTGTGAGAACCGATTGGCAAACCCTGCTCATCAAAGTAACGAACAAACCATTCGCCATCCCAGCCGCATTCATTCACCGTATTCTGCATCTGTTGGTACTGATCTTTAAACTTAGCCGTCAGTTGCGCTTCGCCACGCAGCTCACACAAGTCCAACATGTCGAGCAGTGCTTTGCCGTACATGTTAGCCACCATCATAGACTCAGCACCCGTTGGCAGGTTCACCGTGTCATTCCAGTCAGCAAAACCTAACAACGGTAGGCCGTGCTCACCAGTATTGGTGTAAGTAAATTCAATCGCGCGGCACAGGTGATTCCAAACCGTTCCAATTTCAACTGGGTTGCCCGCTTTGTCTTTTTGATAGAACGGGATCTCTTTATTCAAGAAGTCTGCATTGCCCGTTTCTTTCACATATTGCGTCACCGCGTAGATGATCCACAGGTGATCATCACCGTAGTAATCAGGGCGATCTTCTTCTTCACGAGAGTCACCGGCGTTCGCTTCCATCGTTGATGGGAAGAACTGGTGCATCGCAGAACCGTTGGTGTTTTGTACAGATAACAGACGCTCAATGAACTCGCGCGCTTCTTCTGGCATGTGTGTAATTACGCCTAAAGTATCTTGCGAAGAATCACGGAAACCAATGCCACGAGCACCATAGCCAAGCTGATACAGAGACAGGTAACGAGACCAGTTTTTGGTGGTGTGACACTGACGTGGATTATGTACATTAAGCATTGAATTCATTGCCGGATCTGGCGTTTCAACCTGAACTGCTTGTAGGTAACCATCCCAATGTTCAGCCAGTTCAGCGAAAGCAGAATCGACCACTTGATGGTCACGATATTTAGCCAGCAGAGGCAATGCTGCTTCTAGGCTCTGTTCTTGCGCGATTTGTACAATCGTACGTTCAGTCTGCTCTGGAGATAACCAACCTAGACGCAGGTTCAGTGCGCCAATGTTGTCGCCACGCAAACACTCGGTGTTGCCTAATTCATCATTGTTCAGTGCTTCTGGCGCTGCCCATGTACCGTAGCCCAAATTACCTAGGAACGATTGGCGATCACCATCAAAAGACGTCGCAGGGCGATCCGCTGTCATCAGGTTCACCGCGTAGTCACGCTTCATGAAGGCATACTGCTCAAGCACGGTATGACCCGACTCTTGCTGGTGTGCTTTTAGCGTCATGGTTTGTGGAACCCAGTCCGCATTGAGTAGCTGTTTAAGCGCATCGAAGTGTGTAAATTCGTAGACAGGCACCACATCAACGTGCAGTGCTTTGTCTGAAATGTTGGTCACTTTGATGTCTTGTAGCAGTACTTGGTCAGTTTTTGGTACGAAGAAAGTCGCTTCACAACGCACACCAAAGGCTTCTGCAATGATGGTTGTGTATGACAAACCGGTGTGGTTTTCGAACTTATCTAACGGCTTCAAGGTTGGCGTGTAGAAAGGTGAGAACACCTCTACGTTGCCCGCTTCGTCACGCACCTTGAGGTACATGGTCGAGCCTTTAAAATCTGAATTTGGCAGTTGTGCAATGTACTTAGTGATACGGTTGAGTGCAGGATCGCCCTTACACAACAGGACGCCACCGTTGCTATCTACAATGCCACCGAAATCTAATGTGCCGACATAGTTACACCATTTGATCGGCGTACACGGTGTGGTTGCTACGTATTCTTTGTTTTTATCGTCAAAATATCCGAATTTCATCATCACTATCCCTAGCCCCTCCCAAATCAGGAGGAGCCAAAACAATTTGTCGTAAGTTGGTTGGTGTCAGCTCAATGGCTGACTTAAATTGACTAGCTCGTAATTGACTAGCTCGCTAACGAGTTCTCACTGAGAGCATCGAACAAGTGGAAAGCATCCAAATCCAAGTAAAGCGTCAGATCTTTTACATCCACTTCAGCCGCTTGGGTTTCAACCATCAGCGGTTGACCGCCAATTTCTGTTTTCAGAAGAATGCTTGCGCCCAGTAATTCCTTGTCTTTGATTTTCACAGGGAATGGCAGCACGCGGTCGTGGTCAACTTGCTCGGCACGTAGGTGAATGTCTGTTGGACGAACACCAAAATGCAGCGCTAGGTTCTTAGACGCCAGAGACTTAAAGCGTTCAGGCAGTGGGATATGAACATCTCCAATTTCAACGAAGTATTCGCCTTCTTTTTCAATCAGTTTTGCTTCCAACATGTTCATTGACGGGTTACCAATGAATTGCGCGACAAACTTGTTTGCAGGACGCTGGAACACCTCGGTTGGTGTACCAACTTGAGCAACATAACCGTCTTTCAGGATCACGATGCGATCCGCCAGTGTCATCGCTTCTATCTGATCGTGGGTTACGTAGATCGTAGTGGTTTTAAGCTCGCGGTGTAGATGTTTGATCTCTTCACGCATCACGCCACGAAGTTTTGCATCTAGGTTAGATAACGGCTCATCAAACAAGAAAACCTTAGGTGTACGAACCATTGCACGACCCATTGCCACACGCTGACGTTGACCACCAGAAAGCTCTTTTGGCTTACGGTTGAGTAGCGGGTCAAGCTCTAGCATTTTCGCCGCTTTTAGCACTTCTACGTCGATTTCTGCTTTTGGCATGCCCTTCAGTTTTAGCGCAAAGGCGATGTTCTCGTACACCGTCATATGTGGGTACAGAGCGTAGCTTTGGAATACCATCGCCAAGTCACGGTCTTTCGCGTCGACTTTATTCATCAATTTACCGCCAACCACGATGTCACCCGAGCTGATACTTTCAAGGCCAGCAAGCATGCGTAGCGTTGTCGATTTACCACAGCCAGATGGGCCAAGGAAAACCACGAACTCACCGTCTTCAACCGTGAAATCAAACTCTTTGACGACTTCAACATCACCGAATGATTTTTTGATGTTCTTAAATTCTACTTTAGCCATTATCTGTTCTCCTCAGCGCGCTCTAGCAGCATATTTCGGTACGCAATTGCGCTCTGTTTCAATGTTCTTTCTTGGGTGGTGTAGTCAACATGGACAATGCCAAAACGCTGGCAGTAGCCGAATGCCCACTCAAAGTTATCCATCAGGCTCCAAGCGAAGTAACCGTCGACTTTCACCCCCGCTTCAACGGCGTTGTGAACCGCCTCGATGTGACCTTGGAAATAACGAACGCGTTGGTCATCCATCACTTGTCCGTTAACGCGCTCGTCGTTGCCCGCTGCGCCATTTTCTGTGATGTAGATAGGTGGCATATTTTCGTAGCGAGCATCCAGTCTTACCAATAAATCGGTTAAACCTTGTGGGTTGATTTCCCAGCCAATGTAAGTGTGTTCAGCTTCAGTTTGTTTCACCGATTCAATATCGCCGTTCTCATTGAATCGAGCGACATTGCGTGTGTAGTAGTTGATACCGATGTAATCAACCGGTGCGCTGATGATGTCTAAGTCACCTTCAAGGATCATCGGCATGTTCATCGCTTGACGTTCAACCACTAACTGTGGGTATTCACCCTTCAATACTGGGTCGATGAACCAGTGGTAGTTCTCCGCTTCACAGTAGTCTGCTGCACCTTGATCTTGTGGCGTTAATGGGTAAGCCGGTGTCGCGTTGAATACCACGCCGTGCTTAGCGTTTGGCGCATTTTTACGAAGAATCGGCATCGCTAAACCATGACCTAACATCAAGTGGTGAGACGCTAAGTAGCCCTCTTTCTCGCCTTTGATACCTGGTGCGTGTTCGCCCCATCGGTAACCTAGAAATGCAGACACAAACGGTTCATTAAGCGTGGTGTACACGTCGATGTTATCGCCAAAGTACTTACTCACCACTTCTGCGTATTCTGCGAATTTGTAAGACGTTTCACGATTTAGCCAACCGCCCTTATCTTCAAGGTATTGCGGCAGGTCCCAGTGATAAAGCGTCACATACACCTTCATTCCACGAGCATGGCACTCATTAATGATCTGCTCATAAAATTCTAAGCCTTCTTGATTCACCACACCGTCTTGCGGCAGGATGCGCGGCCATGCAATAGAGAGACGGTAAGCATCCACGCCTAAACCTTGTATCATCTCGATGTCTTGTTGCCATAAGTGGTAGTGGTCACACGCCACATCACCACTGTCGCCGTTATCGACCTTGCCCGGTGTCTTACAGAAAGTGTCCCAGATAGACGGTGTACGACCGCCCTCTTCAACGCCGCCTTCGATTTGGTATGAAGACGTAGCCACACCGAATACAAATTCCTTACTGCGTAACTTTGAATCACTTGGAAGTTGATATTTATTCATTGTTATAACCCTTAAACCTAACCTTTGACTGCGCCGGACGTTAAACCACTGATCATCTGTTTCGATGCGAACAGGTAAGTGATCACGAGCGGTAAAATAGAAATTGTGGTACCTAGCATTACCGCGCCCCATGGCGTATTCGGAATACCTTGAACGCTTCGTAGCGCCTGTGTAATCACGTAATTATCTGGGTTATTTAGCACCACGAGAGGCTGCATAAACATGTTCCAGAAGAAAACAAATTGAACGATAGCCAAAGTTGCTAATGCAGGCTTCATCAGTGGCAATACCACGCTCCAGTATGTTCTGAACTCGCCAGCACCATCCAATTTCGCTGCTTCAAGTAGCTCTTTTGGAATCGATGCAATCACGTGCTGACGCATCAAAAAGATACCAAATGGCGTGGTGGTGAACGGTAGCCATACCGCCATGTGGTTATCCAGCAAGCCTAAGAATTTCACGATCATGAAGTAAGGGATCAAGCTAAGCACCGGCGGAATCGCCATTGAGCCAACCAGCATGCCGAACAACACATTCTTACCGCGGAACTTAAACACAGCAAACGCGTAACCACCCATGCTACAAAACAGCAGCGAGATGGTGGTGCCTAAGAACGCCACGTAAATCGAGTTAAACATCGCTTTCCAAAACGGCATGATTTCCAGCAGTTTTGCGTAGTTCACCATTAGGCTATCGCCAATCGCAAAGCTGATGCCAGAGCCGAAGATTTCCGAACGATCACGTGTTGAAAGCAGAGCTGACCATACAAACGGAAACACCGTAATGATTGCAGAAACCACCAGTAAAATGCCTAACATGACCATCAAGATTTTAGTCAGAATGTACATGCTGCGTTCGCTGGGCATCAAACCACTTAGTGGTGAGGTATTTGTCTTAATTGATGTCGACATCTTAATGTTCCCCTAAGCCTTTCTTACCGAAGAATAAAAATTGAACCAAGGTACACGTTGCAATGAGTGCAAACAGAAGCCATGAAATCGCTGACGCTGTGCCCATTTCTAGCCATTCCCAACCCACTTTGTAGAGGTACATAGAGATAGTTAAACCAGATTGACCCGTACCACCTGTACCACGCGTTAGAACGAACGGTTCTTCAAACATCTGCAAGTTACCGATGATGGTCATCGTGATAGCAAAGAAGATGAACGGACGAATCATTGGTAGTGAAATGTTCCAGAAACGGCGGAAGGCATTCGCACCGTCCATACGAGCAGCTTCTAAAATGTCTTTAGGAATCGTCATTAAACCTGTGGTGTAAAGGACGATGTTAAAACCGGTGTATTTCCAGAAAACCATGATTGCGATAGACGGCTTCACCATAGTGGCATCGTCTAACCAACGGATTGGTTGGAAATCGTTAACCCAAGCGAATGCCCAACCAAACAGCGTGCTATCGGCGAGAGCCATCAGCGTTTGGTTAATAATTCCAGAGTTAGGAGAGTACATATTGAAGAAAATCAGTGACGCTGCGACCGTTGATGTAATGAACGGTAGAAAGTACGCCGATGTTAGCCAGTGACGCATGCGGTCACCCATAGAAACCAACATGTAAGCTACTGGTATAGCGACTAAGTGCTGAGCCACACCTGACGTGATGGCTAGCCAAAGCGTGTTTTTTAATGAACGCCATAACCATGGGTCCGTTAAAGCGATGTGATAGTTCTCAAAACCCACGAACTCCATCGCATCCATGCCTCTTACCGGGTTCCACTCATGGAACGACAGGTAAACAGAGAACAACAGCGGGAAGATCCCAAATACAGAAAAAATGATCAGAAACGGCAGAAGGAATCCATACGGTGTAAGCGCTTTCAAATTCAGGCGAGAAAAAAGGCTTTGCTCCGAAGGTTCTATCGTTGTGCTCGCTGTATGATTCATAGTAACGACCTCTTAGAAAAGGAAGCGCGTTATCCACGCTTCCTCACTTACTTAAAAAATAACTAATTAAAGATTACGAGTACGACGCTTGATTAGACGCTCAGCCTCTTTAAGCGCAGTCTTGATGTCTTTGCCTTCATCAAGCACTTCCATCAATGCGTTCTCTAAAATAATAGAACGTGCAACATGGTCACCTTGTGCTGGAGCGACTGGTTTAATATTTTGAGCGACTTCAGCAAAGATTAGACGAGCTTTTTGTCCACCTAGGAACTCCATTTTTTCTTGGAATAACGCATCGTCATACGTAGTGACATTCGCCGGGAAAGCCGCAATCGTTTCGAAGTGCTTAAGTTGAACGTCACGGTTAGTCGTCATGTATTCAATCAGCGCCCAAGCTTCATCTGGGTTGTCTGATTGAGTTGGAATTGAAAGGAATGAACCGCCCCAACTGCCATAGATGCCATCAGGTAGGTTTTCTACTGCCCACTTACCTTTGGTTTCAGGTGCAATCCAGTTGTTTAGGTGTCCCAGCAGCCAAGCGCCAGAAAGTTGAGTTGCAAATGTGCCGTTACGGAAGCCTTCGTACCATTCGTTAGACCAAGCCAAAATACGACCATCTAAGCCTTTATCGCGGATTTCTTTCGCGACTTCAAAAGCGTGAACAAAACGCTCTGATGTCACGACTGGGTCACCATCTTTATCGAAATAAAGACCTTCACCTTCAGGAACGGTTGTGAAGATAATCGCTTGTGCTACGTCTGCCGCTGAAGCAATAAGCTGTACGTTTTGCTCTTTCAGTTTTTCACCAGCAGCAATGTATGAATCCCAATCTTTGATTGCTTCATTGACATCAATGCCTGCTTTTTCGAATACGTCAGTACGGTAGTACATAACACCTGGACCTAGGTCGACAGGGATGCCGTACATATCGCCGTCAGCACCTTTACCTTGTGCCCACGCATACGGTGCAAACCGTTCTTCGTATTTATCTGCGCCGTAGTTTTCAGAAAGGTTAACTAGACCGCCAGAACCCACGAATGGACCGATTTTTTCTACATCCACAACAATCACATCACCAGCACCAGAGCCAGTTGCTAAGTTTGTGGTCAGTTTTGTGTGGTGATCACCGTGGTTATTCATTAGGTAGTCGACTTTGATTCCCGTTTCCTTTTCAAAATCAGGCAGTAATACTTTCAGACTGCTATCGAAATCTGGAAAGCCGTCAAAACGAATTTCTTTATCAGCAGCGTTTGCTGTTGCAGCAAGTCCTAAAGCGACTGCGCAAGAAAGCGCTAAGGTCTTAAGTTTCATGTTCTATCCTTAATATTTTTTATAGGGTATCTAGTAAATTCGTAACCGAGTTTCTAGCAACCAAAGTCGGCAACAATTTAAAATTCACATCACGTTTAATCTTGTTGAGTTTTTGCAAAGTCAGCTGAACCGCTTCAATGCTCATCTCTTCTATTGGAAAATTAATGGTGGTCAAACTAGGGGTTAGGTATCGCGCGAATATGGTGTTATCAAAGCCCACAAGAGAAACATCCTCTGGTACAGAAAGCCCTTCTTCATGCAGTACTTCAAATGCGCCAAATGCCATGTGATCGTTTGATGCAAACACTGCAGTAAATCGGCATTTACGGTTAATCAATTTCTTCATGGCACTAACACCGGTTTGCTCCGTGAACCCAGCCTCTGAAACCAATGCTTCATCGTAGGGCACATTCGCCTCTTCCAAAGCCTTTCGATAACCTTGCAAACGCCCCCGAGCATCTGCTTTATCTAAAGGTCCGGTAATACATGCGATTCTTGTGTGCCCCTGTCGCAGTAAATATTGAGTAGCAAGTTGTCCCCCGACCTCGTTATCAATATCTATGCAGCTCATTGCCATTTCTGGAATAAAGCGGTTAATTAAAACCACAGGGGTCCCCTGTTCTTCCAGCTCAATTAAGTAATCATCACTCAGCAACTGCGTATGAAGAATCAAAGCGTCCACTCGGCGCCCTAATAGAAACTCCACAGACTCACGTTGTCCTTGTTCTGTATTTGAACCAGCAGTTACCACAGCGTGATAACCAAAGCGGCGGAGGTTCTCTTCTAAACTATGCAAAATCCCCGAATAGAAAGAACCACCAAGTTCAGGTACAACAATCCCAATGCTGCCACTACGACTAGACGCTAAAGCTTGAGCAATAGAGTTAGGGCGATAACCCAACTCTTTAATCGCTTTTTCAACTTTTAGTTTCTTGTCATGACTGACTCGGCTCGTTCCATTAATCACTCTGGAAACTGTCGCCTGAGATACACCAGCATGCTCTGATACGTGCTTTATTGTCGCCACTCGAACCTCGATACTTCATTAGCTTGTAACCGCTTTCATAAAGATTATTGACGAAGTGAGTACTAGTTTGAGTGAGTACCATCACACTAAACTCGGGGTGAAATGGCTAGATTGGTAAATGTTGAAAGCGCTTACAAATTAATTCCGCGCCATGAAACTGTTTCATGAAATTATGGTTCGCCTAATCAAAATAGCACTCGGTTACCCGTCATCTCTGCCTTGCCAAACACACTTAAAGTCCACTAAGTTAGAAGCGCTATTAAGTAATCAACCTACAACAGAAAGTAATATACGGGTCTATATTGACCTTAATGTTTCAGCGTTCATGCGAAACTGTATGGGAACGTTTCATAGCACTTTTAGTTCAAATACTTGTATCAAGAATGAAAATAGAAATAGAAATAGAAACGCCCAGCTAAAAGGCTGGGCGTGGAAACATCAGAAAGACCTAAATGGTATCCAAAATCTTATTTAGGATGGTTTCGCTAGTTTGAATTCTTGAGTTAACGAAAATTGCTGCTGTGACATGGTTTCAAGCTGCAGACCATGAGAGAACAATACCTGAGATCGTTGAGAGTTATCTTCTGCCAACGTGTGTATCTGGCTGATGTTTTGAGTAACTTGAGAAGCAACCACTTGGTGCTCAGTAGTTGCAGTCGCGATTTGATGACTTCTTTGCTCTACTTCGTTGAGAAGATCAGACACCATCGATATCGAGTGATTAACTTCACCTGTTTGCCCAACGCATTGAACCATCCCCATCACGCATTGATTAATTTGCTCCACCGCCAGTTTAGAGCTGGTTTGCAGCTGCTCTATCTTGTTGTGTATTTCTTGCGTAGAAGCATTAGTTTTTGCCGCTAGCACGCGAACTTCATCGGCAACCACAGAGAAACCACGCCCTTGCTCACCCGCTCGCGCCGCTTCTATTGCTGCATTCAATGCCAGTAAATTGGTTTGCTCAGAGATCCCAGATATTACATCCAGTATCGAACCAATGCTGGCGCTTTCGCTTTCAAGCTGACCGATGGTCGCCGTTGATTTCGCCAATTTACCTTCTAGATTGCTCATCAACTCGACACTTTTATCCACCGTCTTTTGTCCATGGTTAGAACTCAACACGGCTTCGGTCACCAAGGTTAAGGTTTGATTCGCGGCTTGGGTTATCTCCGTCACAGAGCACTCGATCTGCTCCATCGCCGTTGCCACCATAACCGTTTGATTGGTTTGATCCTGCATCGCCTCACTCAGTGAGCGACTGGTGCTTTGGTTCTCAAGAGAGGCTTCTTTCAGACGCGATGACGACTGACGCATGCTCTCAATGATTTGAGTCAGGTGACTGATCACCAAGTTCACTTTATCGCTCACCAAGCCGAATTCATTGTGGGCTCGATACTGAACCATCACGCTCAAATCTTTGTTGGCAACTTGTTCTAAAGCACTTTGCAACAACTTGCTTGGTTTGCGAATCCCTTTGGCAATATTCAGCCCTATCAGCAGAGCAAGAAAAACAGAGCCTACAGCAATAATGGTTTGCATCATAAGGGCTCGCAGTGAAGAGCCCATCGACTCGTGATACAGGCGTGTCGCTGTGTCTTCTGCGTAAATGGATAACTCATCAAAATGGTTCAACTGGAGATCAATCAACTGCTCAATTTCCAACCTTTGCTGCGTAATGGACTCATCTAACTTGACTGTTTCCTTGTGTATAGACACTGAACCTTTCTCTGAAAAAGCATGAGAAGCGAGCAGTAACAAAGACTGCTTACTGCGGCGCAGCGCAGACGAGTCCAAACGGTCTAAGTCTGATACAGCCTGTTCGAATCGCTGTTTTCGACTTTGCAGGCGGCGCTCAACCCCACGAACTTCCGAAGAGGTTTGCAATGAGAAAGCCTCATTAGATTCAGCCGCTATCAAACTTAATTGCACCAGCAATGCTTCTACCGCTTTTTGTGTTTGCGCTGAATTCGCACTCGCCAGTTGATTAACCAAAGTGTTATTTAGCTGCCCCACTACAGACTGAAATTGAGTTTGCCTCATCAAGCCGAGATCTTTGCTATCCAGATAAGTAACGTAACCTTCTAACAGCTGCTCAATACTACCGATCGTAGCGGCACCAGTGTCATTAATATTTGAGAGCAGAAGTTCAAGTGGCGAGCCCGATTCAGCCTTGCCATCAAACCAATCTAACTGCTGTTTATATTGTTCGATACTAGTCAAAACGGTTTGTTTTAGTGGTTCCAGTTCATCAATGTAGTTGGCGGATAAATAGGGAGTAGTACTGCGATTTATGTCCAAGAACCGAATCGTAAGAGTGGATGATTGGAACATTAAAGGAGTGGCTTGTTGAGCTATGGTTTCGATGTGTGAGGTTATGTTCTTGTTACTGCTAATACTCAACCATGCGCTACCAAGCATGATGACTATCAGCGTGAAAAAACCTAAATAAACTCGAGACACGATGGAAGAAAGCCTCATAGTTATTCCTTGATCTAATGGCGAAAAAAATGGGCACAATAAATGTGCCCATAAGGGAGTTAATCTATGTAATGTTGCCCTAATAAAACTGCCTTTAGGGCTTAAATGGACAGTTACTATCTTTAAGTGATAAGCGAGCCTATTAACCCGTTAATCGTTGACGGGTAATCTTTACCACCAAGCTTCAAACATTGCGCCAAATGCAAGCGTATCGGCAGTCTTTCGTTCCGTCATATTTTTCGTTTCAACATCGCCAATCGTAGTATAGAAGCGAAGCATTGGTCGGCTACCAGGCATGCCGCCTAATGAAACGTTTTGAGAAAGCGTGACTTTCCAACCATTTTTCTCACCGCCATCATCAAAGTCTTCCATCGCATAACCGGCTTCTAACCAAGTTGAATGCACGTCATCCCATTGGTACTGTGGACGAACAATACCGGCGTATTCATTTTTATCTAAGTTTCGACCTGTATTAGCATCTTTGTAGTCATCACCTGAAATGTCTTTGTAAGAAACAAGGTAGTCGATAATGAATTGGTTGCTGACCGCGTAATTACCTTCCACACTCGCGTAAAATACGCTTTTGTCTCCAGCTAAATCGAATACCGAGTCATCTGCACCATCGGCATATTTCACTACTAACTTATTACTATCACCCAAGCCTAGCGTTGCACCTAATTGCCAAGCATTCTCATCACTGACTTTTGCTTCGCCCACTTCGTTCGCTTCATCAGACGCAAAACCGTAGTTGGCGTAGATATCTAAATTACCGATACCTGCATTGATTGAGTGAAGCTTAGAAGTCACGGCGTAGCGACCATTATCATTGCCTAATGCGCCATCTTCCGAGTCAACTTGACCGACAATCGCCATATCAAATTTAGCTGCGCCGAGGTTTAAGTTATTGAAACCACCACCTTGTCCATCATGCGTCATCCAGAAGTAATCGTTCAAACCTTGTTGCGGACGTTGGTGGAAATCACGACCACCCCACATATAAAGCTCTGGTTGGCTTTCAAAAATGTTCGTCACACCTGCGTACATTTTTTTCAGGTTAATGCCACCAGAAGATCCCCAAGCATCGTTACTCCAATCGTCAACCATAAATACTAAGTCCCACTTAGCACCACTGTCTGCTTGGAATATTTTAGCTAACTGAACCTCACCCCCGTTCGATTCATTACCTAAACGACCAAGCGAACGGCCAGTACTGCCCACTTCAACGTAGCGATTGTCGCCACTTGAGCTGTGCGCGCCGTATCGAGCATAACCCGAGAAGATGATCCCGTCGGTAACTGGTGTGTCTGGCGTTAAAACGGCTGGTTGTTGGTCATCGGTATAATCGATGTCCACCACTCGAGATTCCAATTCTTGAATACGTTTTTCTAGTGCTTCAATGTCGGCGTCTGCTGCAAAAGACGAAAGAGATGCAACCGAAGCCGCCACTGCTACTGTTATTGGCAAAAGCTTAAAATTTTTCATTTAATTTTCCCTGTTATTTTTATGTTTAATTCGAACAGGAGAAATATTAAGCAATGAAACAATTGAAAAATAAGCGGCTCTTCACACTGGTACATTCATGAGATTCTCATGAAATATTCTGAAGACTAGGTAGGCATTGTTATCTTTTAATTTTCAGTAAGATAAAAATAATTTTAAAAAAGATGATGGTTTGAAATCGCTTTCATTTCATGGCTATTGGCGGGGTCAGTCACGAAAAATAAGCGGGGATCACCACTGAAACACACACCTAATATGACTAATTTTCGCAATGCTGAAATCTTTCATAGCTGGAGGACTATCACTTAAGCGAAATAATGGAGCTTGAACAAAATAAGAGATGCCCAACTTGTCGAACTTAAAAAAAATGCCACATCAAGTGCGGCATTTCCTTTAAATATTCGTACTAACATAAATGCTATATAGGTAAACGCTGTGGCGGTAAAGCCACTTGCATTCAATACTTTCTAAAGTTGTTGAATACCCATATTAAACAAAGTGAATGCGTACATATCAGCAGTCAGATCGATCACTTTATTCAATGGCATGCCTGCTCCATGCCCAGCATTCACATCAATTCGAATCATCACTGGAGATTCGCCTTGATGCTTATCTTGAAGCTCAGAGATAAACTTGTATGAGTGAGCAGGTACTACGCGATCATCATGGTCGGCGGTCGTCACTAGCGTTGCTGGGTATGACACACTCTCCACATTGTGAACCGGCGAGTAACCTAATAGATACTCAAACATATCTTGGCTTTGATCTGAAGTTCCAAAGTCATACGCCCAACCTTCACCAGACGTAAAAGTGTGGTAACGCAGCATATCAAGTACACCAACCGCAGGTAACGCCACTTTAAACAAATCAGGTCGCTGAGTCATGCAAGCACCGACAAGCAAACCACCATTTGAACCACCTCGAATAGCAAGGGTTTCTGAGCTGGTGTAGCCCTGTTCAATTAGAAACTCAGCCGCAGCAATAAAATCATCAAATACATTCTGCTTTTGCTGTTGCGTACCGCCTTTGTGCCAATCTTTACCATATTCGCCACCACCACGCAGGTTAGGCACAGCAAAGACTCCTCCAAGCTCTAGCCAGCTTGCGACCGTGCCTGAAAAAGAAGGCGTTAAACTCACATTGAAACCACCGTAACCATACAAAATAGTTGGGTTGCTACCATCAAGTGAGATACCTTTTCTATAAGAGATAATCACAGGGACTTTTGTGCCGTCTTTAGATGTATAAAAGACCTGCTTAGATTCATATAGATCAGCGTCAAAAGGGGCTTCTGACTTTTGATAAACGTTAGACTCACCAGCGTCAACATCGAATGATAAAATAGTAGGAGGAGTCACGTAGTTGGTGAATGTGTAATACAACTGCTTATGTTCTTTCTTGCCTCTTAAACCACTCGCTGTGCCTTCACCTGGAAGCTGAATATCTCGAATCAGCTGACCTTGATAATCAAACTGCTGAATTTTAGACACAACATCAACCATATAATGAGCAAATAAATACCCACCTCCGGTACTGATTTCTAGAGGCTGCGGCTTTTCAGAGATGATATCTTGCCATTGCTTAGTGCGAGTATTGAAACTCGCGACTTTGCCATTAGGCGCATCGAGATTCGTGTATAGAATGAAGGTATCACCTTGGTTATCTATCACATACGTGTCGCTATCAACATGGTCGATCAGTGTTTCAAACGGTTGAGCTTCTTCTAGTGTCGACGCTGATGTCAGATCGATGTAAAACAGTCGGTTTCCTGATGTCGACTCCTGACCTAAGATGATCAAATAATCATCATCGTCCGTTGTATAACCTGTGACATAGCGGTGCTGTTCACCTTCAGCATTACCGAAAATCACCTTATCTTTATCTTGGCTCGTGCCCAATTCATGGTAATACAGCTTATGCTGGTCTGTACGCGCAGAAAGTTGGCTGCCATCTGGCTTGTCGTAACTTGAATAATAAAAGCCTTTACTGCCAAGCCAAGACACATCGGTAAATTTGGCATCAACAATTTCAGGTTCAAGCTGTTCTTTGGTTTCAGAATTGATAACAAAGATTTTACGCCAATCACTACCGCCTTCAGAGATGGTATACGCCACTAAGCTGTGATCTTTTGAGAAGGAAACTGACCCTAGTGATGTAGTGCCGTCTTCAGAGAAAGTGTTAGGGTCAAGAAAGACTTCTTCAGCCTGCCCTTTACCTTCTTTTACGCGATATAAAACACTGTGATTTTGTAAACCATCATTTTTATAGTAGTAAGTATATTCACCACGAACAAAAGGCTGAGAGCTCTTTTTATAATCTTGAGCGTGCGCAATACGCGCCCTTAATTCATCGCGGTAAGGAATGGTGTCGAGATAATCAAAAGTAACGGCATTTTGTTTATCCACCCACTCCGCTGTTTCTTCGCTGGTATCGTCTTCTAGCCAGCGGTATGGGTCATCAATGGTTTGCCCAAAGTAGACGTCACTAACAACTCGCTTTTCGGTGTTTGGATACACATGAGAGCTTGAAGTTGCTTCTGTTGACGTAAACTGCTTTGAAGCAGGTTCTTTTGTTGGATTTGACATCATCATCCCTAATTTTAAATGATAGTAATTCTCAATATATGGTCTCGGTTACTGCACCAGCAATCAAGTATTAAAATGCGACAAAGTGTAATCATGCGATCTGTCAATAATTTCACACATTATTCTTCTTGTTTATTGAGCCAATTCCCTGAATCAAAAGTAATGGGAAATCGTTAAATATCGGGTGCGAATATGCTCAATAAGCAACTTAATCTTGTTCGGTGGTTGGCGAGTAAATGGGTAAACCGCGTAAATACCCAATTTTTTACCGACCAACTCAGGAAAAATATCAACGAGCTGCCCATTACGAATATCGTGATACACCAAGCACCGTGGAACATAAGCGACGCCATGCCCCCCAAGTGCTGCTTTTCTAAGGGCCGTAGCATTGTCCGTAGAGAAAGAACCAGATACGCGAACAATGTATTTATCATTCTCACTGTTTCTATCTTTGTCATGAAGAAATTGCCATTCACTTGCACCGGTCGTTTGGTAAGCATACTGCAAGCAATTATGCGCCACTAAATCTTGAGGGTGCATCGGTTTGCTGTTTTTTGCGATATATGACGGCGAAGCACAAACGACCCACTGCGAATCCAAGATATGCCGAGCGATTAAACTCGAATCTTCCAAATACCCCGTTCTAATCACTAAATCGAAGCCATCTTCGACCAAGTCAACAAAACGGTTGTCGAGTGACATGTCTACCGTTAAACCTGGGTGCATATTACAAAACTCAGCAACCGCATCAGCAAGGATCAAATCCCCTGAAATGGAAGGCACTGACATTTTGATATGACCGCTGACATTCTCACCAAAGCCTGAAACTGCGTCCATAGCCTCTTGAGCCGCCTGCTTCACATTTTTGGCTCCGTGCAAGATCGCCTTGCCTGCCTCAGTCAGCGTTAATTTGCGCGTCGTTCGATATAATAATTGCACGCCGATCTCTTCTTCCAATCGAGCTATTCTTTTACTAACTACCGAATTTGTAAGGTTATTTTGCTCAGCAACCTTACTGAATGAACCCAGTTCTACTACCTGTGAAAACAGGATTAAATCATCTGCTCGCATCTGATTATGCCAATTTTGGAATTAATTATTTTCATTATTTCCCTATATCAATAAAAAATAAAGGGGTAAATTCACGCCAAATTAACAAATTAATTACAACCATAACGATTGAGGTCACTTCAATCACAACGATTAACCCTATAACTATTACAAATTTAGCG
Organism: Vibrio kagoshimensis; assembly: GCF_050337535.1. Taxonomy (NCBI): domain Bacteria; kingdom Pseudomonadati; phylum Pseudomonadota; class Gammaproteobacteria; order Vibrionales; family Vibrionaceae; genus Vibrio; species Vibrio kagoshimensis. Next base: position 24,225 of record NZ_JAKJSZ010000016.1, on the reverse strand, counting down.
ATTATAAAGTCAGTAATTACAACGGCTCTTACAAACCAGTTGTTATAGAACCAGCAATTTTTTAAAGCCCCTACAGCAATGCTTTAAGAAATTACGGTCACAAAATAAGAACTAATAACGTGTTGTTAACTTCAAACCTGATTGTTTGAATCCATGTACGAGGAAGTACCCATGAGTGAAACTCTACTAGCATTATTGGCCTTTTCGCCGATAGTTATCGCTGCCATCCTATTGGTTGGTTTAAATTGGCCGGCTAAAAAAGCCATGCCTGTTGCTTTTGCCCTAACTGTAGGGATTGCTCTCACGGTTTGGGATATGTCAGGTACACGTGTACTTGCTTCAATATTCCAAGGCTTTGGCATTACAGTATCGGTTCTCTGGATTGTGTTTGGCGCTATCTTTTTATTAAACACTTTAAAACACACTGGAGCCATCACTACTATTCGCAACGGGTTTACGGATATTTCCGCTGACCGCCGCGTTCAAGCCATCATCATTGCTTGGTGTTTCGGCTCTTTCATTGAAGGGGCATCAGGGTTTGGTACTCCAGCCGCTATTGCCGCTCCATTACTTGTCGCTATTGGCTTTCCAGCTTTAGCAGCTGTATTGATGGGCATGATGATCCAATCAACACCAGTATCATTTGGTGCGGTGGGCACGCCAATTATTGTTGGCGTAAACAAAGGGTTAGACACTCATAACATTGGTGAAGCACTGATTGCCAACGGGTCTACATGGGAAGCTTACCTGCAGCAAATCACTTCAAGCGTTGCATTAATTCACGCTGGTGTGGGCACTATGATTCCAGTACTTATGGCAATGATGCTGACTCGCTTCTTTGGTAAAAATAAGAGCTGGACTGAAGGGTTAGATATTCTGCCATTCGCTCTATTTGCAGGTCTTGCATTCACTATTCCTTACGCGCTAACGGGTGTTTTCCTAGGACCTGAGTTCCCTTCTCTGATTGGTGGCTTAATTGGTCTATCTATTGTGGTCACGGCTGCAAGAAAAGGCTTCTTAGTTCCGAAATCTAAATGGGATTTTGAAAGCGAAGACAAATGGCCAGCAGAATGGTTAGGTTCACTAAAGATCGACCTTAACGAATCTAAATCTGACAAGCCAATGAGCATGGCTATGGCATGGGCGCCATATGTGCTACTTGCTGTAACACTTGTTGCAAGCCGAGTGAGCCCTGAATTCAAAGGGCTACTAAAGAGCATTAGTCTATCGTTCAGTAACATCCTTGGCGAAACGGGTGTAAGCACCGCAATTCAGCCTCTATATCTACCTGGTGGCATCTTAGTATTCGTAGCACTTGTCGCGGTGCTAATGCAATCACGCAGCGCAGCACCACTAGCCAAAGCGTTCGGTGAATCAAGTAAAACACTAATTGGAGCTGGCTTTGTTCTAGTCTTCACTATCCCAATGGTTCGTATCTTCATTAACTCTGGTGTGAACGGCGCTGATTTAGCAAGTATGCCGGTTACCACAGCGAACTTTGCGGCCGACTTAGTTGGTGGTGCATTCCCAGCATTAAGTGCAACAGTAGGTGCTTTAGGTGCATTCATTGCGGGTTCTAATACAGTGTCGAACATGATGTTCAGCCAATTCCAATTCGAAGTTGCTCAAACTCTTACCATCTCAAGTGCTGTCGTCGTTGCTCTACAAGCAGTAGGCGCAGCGGCAGGTAACATGATTGCCATTCACAACGTTGTAGCAGCATCGGCGACCGTTGGCTTGCTTGGGCGTGAAGGAGCAACATTGCGTAAAACAGTCATCCCAACGTTCTACTACTTAGTGATGACTGGCATTGTCGGACTCGTCGTTATCTACGGCTTCAACATGACAGATGCATTGATGAAGTAAATCTAGAGCCAATTAACACAACAAACTTGGCGTTAATGCCCAACTACCCCGACATATTGCAGAAGTTACCGACAGGTTTGAACTGACGTTTCTTCAACGTCTCTCCACAAGCAAGTAGGTAACTGACGCAAGCGGGTATTAACGCCACTTTATTTTACGAGACATTATTTATCGAACTTGGCGGAATCAACATGGTTATCGCCAGACTTTCGAACAGGTAAGTACCCAAATTTAGGACTGACATCATGATTATTTCCGCATCGACTGATTACCGAGCAGCAGCGAAATCGAAACTTCCTCCTTTTCTTTTTCACTACATTGATGGTGGCTCATACGGTGAGCATACTTTACGCCGCAACACTGAAGATCTTGCGGAAATAGCACTAAAGCAACGTGTGCTTAACGATATGTCAGATCTTAACTTAGAAACCGAATTATTCGGTGAAAAGCTGGCAATGCCGATTGCGCTAGCACCTGTGGGATTAACAGGCATGTACGCAAGACGTGGTGAAGTTCAAGCAGCTAAAGCCGCGGCGAATAAAGGCATCCCTTTTACAATGTCTACCGTGTCTGTTTGCCCAATTGAAGAGGTGGCCCCTGCCATTGAACGCCCAATGTGGTTCCAATTGTACGTCTTGAAAGACCGCGGCTTCATGAAAAATGTCCTAGAACGCGCAAAAGCCGCAGGTGTGACGACGCTGGTTTTCACTGTTGATATGCCAGTTCCAGGCGCCCGTTATCGTGACATTCACTCTGGTATGAGTGGTCCTAATGCAGCAGTGCGCCGAATATTTCAATCGATGCGTCACCCGAGTTGGGCCGTTGATGTTGGTCTACTCGGTAAGCCACACGATCTTGGCAATATCTCGACGTACCGCGGATCTCCAACCAAACTGGAAGACTACATCGGTTGGCTAGGTGATAACTTCGACCCTTCTATTTCTTGGAAAGACCTAGAGTGGATCCGTGATTTTTGGGATGGTCCTATGGTCATCAAAGGCATTCTCGATGAAGAAGATGCAAAAGACGCCGTTCGATTCGGTGCGGACGGCATCGTAGTTTCAAACCACGGTGGTCGCCAATTAGACGGTGTTCTTTCTAGTGCAAAAGCACTGCCAGCGATTGCTGATGCGGTAAAAGGCGATACAAAAATCTTAGTCGATTCCGGCATTCGTACTGGGCTAGATGTGGTAAGAATGATGGCAATGGGCGCAGATTGCACCTTACTTGGTCGCTCATTTGTTTACGCGCTGGCGGCTCAAGGTCAAGCTGGCGTAGAGAATTTGCTCGATTTATACGACAAAGAAATGCGTGTAGCGATGACCTTAACTGGCGCAAATACCATTCATGACCTATCTCAAGATTCACTAGTAAATCTTAAATAATCACCTATAAGCCTTTAGTCTACTTAGATTAAATTCTAATCGGTGTCACAGCATTTGCTCTTACGTTGTGACACCGTCTAAGCACTGGAATAAATAATAAAAATGAAAAATCAGTGCACATTAAGCACAAGGAAGCAAAAATGGCGAACGTTGAATCCCAACAGCTAGAACCAGCTGATCAGCAACCAATTTATCACCAATTAGAAGCAAAGCTTGCTGAATTAATAGACCCTGAGCGCATTATCACCCAAGAAGCAAAACGGCTCGCCTACGGCACTGACGCCAGCTTCTACCGACTGGTTCCTAAAATTGTCCTCCGCCTCAAAAATATCGATGAGGTTATCTACACGATCAAAACCTGCCAAGAGTTAAGCATCCACTTCACCTTTCGCGCCGCAGGCACAAGCTTATCTGGTCAAGCGGTTTCAGACTCCGTATTAATCACGCTAACCGATGACTGGCGCGGGCATCAAATCCTCGATAACGGTAACAAAATCGTTCTTCAGCCGGGAGTCATTGGCGCAGATGCAAACCGCTATCTTGCCCCTTTTCAAAGAAAAATAGGTCCTGATCCAGCCTCTATCAATACGTGTAAGATTGGAGGTATAGCAGCCAATAACGCCAGTGGCATGTGCTGCGGTACCGCGCAAAACTCGTACCGAACCATCGACAGTATGAAAGTCGTCTTCAACGACGGTACCTTGCTTGACACATCAGACACACAAAGTATTGAAGCGTTTAAACAGTCTCATCACACCTTTATTTCTGGCATACAAGACCTTCATCATCAAACCACCAGCAACCAAGCCCTTACTGAACGTATTCGCCATAAGTATCGCCTTAAAAACACCACTGGATATGCCATTAATGCCTTGGTTGATTACCACGACCCGATTGAAATTATCGAACACCTCATGGTCGGCTCGGAAGGCACGTTGGGCTTTATTGCAGAAGTCACTTACAACACCGTCGTCGAACATTCGAATAAAGCATCATCCCTGCTAGTGTTTGCAGATATTGAACAAGCGAGCCAAGCGGTCACCGTTTTATCCAAAACGCCCGTTGCTGCTGTGGAACTGATGGATGGACGCGCACTGAGATCCGTCGCCAATAAACCCGGCATGCCTGAATTCATGCCGTACTTAGATTTAGAAGCCGCAGCAATCTTAGTGGAATCTCACGCCAGCTCCCAGCCAGACTTAGATTTACAATGTAAATCAATTATGGATTCTTTAGCGGATTACACCATTCTTGAGTCCGTTCCTTTCACTTCTAATGCTCAAACCGTTGCCACCCTATGGGGAATTCGTAAAGGTATGTTCCCAGCGGTTGGTGCAGTAAGAGAAGTGGGCACGACGGTTATTATTGAAGACGTTGCCTTTCCTGTCGAAAACTTGGCAAACGGTATTCGGGAGCTGCAAGAGCTATTCAATAAGTACGATTACAACGAAGCCATCATTTTTGGTCATGCGTTAGAAGGGAACTTACACTTTGTCTTCACCCAAGGCTTTGACAGCCAAACCGAGATTGACCGCTACGGCGGCTTTATGGATGACGTCGCCGAATTAGTTGCCGTCAAATATCAAGGTTCATTAAAAGCAGAGCACGGTACCGGCCGTAATATGGCACCGTACGTTGAGATGGAATGGGGAAAAGATGGCTATGCTTTAATGCAGAAAATCAAAGCACTCTTTGATCCTCAAAACCTCATTAATCCGGGCGTCATCATTAATGACAACCCAAAATCGCACCTTCAAGATTTAAAACCCATGCCAGCCGCTGATGACTTGGTTGATCGCTGTATTGAGTGCGGGTTTTGTGAACCAGTTTGCCCATCCAGAACGTTAACTCTTTCTCCGCGCCAGCGTATTGTGCTCTACCGTGAGTTACAGAAAAGGCGAGCAGCCGGAGAAGACATAGAAGCATCTGAACTAGAAAAAACATTTGAATATCAAGGCATCGATACCTGTGCTGCAACAGGGTTATGCGCTGAGCGCTGCCCAGTTGGGATCAACACAGGTGACTTAATGAAAAAGCTGCGTACCGCTAAGTACGAGAAGTTTACTCCCATTGCAAAATGGACAGCCGAACACTTCGCCACCACGACCAAGCTGACAAAAGCGGGGTTGAAAACCAACCAACTAGCCAGTAAAGCGCTGGGAGCAAAAACGGTTGGAAAATTAACCAATGGCTTGCGCTCAGTGACTAAAGGGGCAACCCCAGTTTGGATGCCTGAAATGCCACAGGCAAATTCACATTCGTTAGAACAGGCTGCTTCTTCATTAAACAACAATGAACAGAAAAAGCTCAACTCGTCGGTCAAAAAAGTGGTTTACCTACCTTCATGCGCCAGCCGTACTATGGGGCAACAAGTGGACGCGCAAGATCAGCGTCCTTTGACAGAAGTGACTTTATCGTTGTTAGAAAAAGCAGGTTTCGAGGTTATTCTACCGAACAAGTTAGACGACCAGTGTTGCGGAATGCCCTATGACAGCAAGGGTATGGCAGAGCTTGCTCAATCTAAATCTCAGCAATTAGAAGACACACTATGGCAAGCCAGTAATCAAGGCGAGTACCCTATTTTAATGGATACCAGCCCATGTGCTAAACGCAGTATTGAGCAGTTTACTAAACCACTACAAGTGCTAGAACCGACAGGGTTTGTGAACCAATACCTACTTGAGCACTTAACGATTAAACCTATACAAGAAACCGTGATGCTGCATGTGACTTGTAGCTCTCGTCGCATGGGCTTAGAGAGCGCGATGTTGAACCTTGCTAAAGCGTGCACCGAAGAAGTGATTGTTCCTGAACATATTCAATGTTGTGGTTGGGCGGGTGACAAAGGCTTTACTACGCCAGAGCTGAATGAGGCTGCAGTACACCCACTGAAAGAACAAGTACCGAACAATTGTACTCGCGGATTCAGTAACAGCCGAACCTGTGAAATCGGTTTATCACACCACAGTGGCATTCCGTATCAATCCATCTTGTACTTAGTGGACGAAGTCGCCCAATAGCGCAGTTCCCGCCGCTTCAGGTATCGAGCAAATAGCTTTAACCTTAAACAAAAAATGGCAGCCCAATTAGGCTGCCATTTTTTTATTCGGTTGTTTGACTCAAAAAATACCCAAACTATGCGAACCTCAGTTGTTAGCATCGCAGCTATTAATGAACAGTGATTAATGAGCAATGAGTAACGATTGATGAGTAGTATCTCTATCACCAAGCCCAAATTGATGGCTTCATATCAGTTAATAAAAACTCACGGGAAGGTAGAAATCGAGATCAAAGACTTCTTCGCTATTAAGAAAATGATTCTGATGATAATGCACATACGCGGGCGTTGAGCGCTGCTTGAAGCCAGAAGTTGGCAGCCATTTTTCTAATACCATACTGATCTGTGGTAGCAGCTCACCATAGCAGCCATTAAGTCGAAACACGGCGTGTAAACCGCCCGGAATCACCATCTGGTTCACTACGCTGCGGTACTTAATTGGCTTATCAAGCGCGATACACGCGACATAACGACACTGATCCATTTCCACCCAAGCAGGGTTTGAGTGATGTAAACCGAACTGGCTCGAAAAGTCGCGTTGTTCTGAATTCGCCCACGCTTTCAATATCAACCACGCATTGCGAATGGAACGATTATAACCAGTGTGTCGAACATAGGCCGCCATTCTCTCTGGCACTTCAACTATCTTCGGCTCTGGTAACACACGCTTCGCCACGTTCAAATAGCCCGCAGCTACTTCAGGATCTTTCAAATAAGGTTTTTCAGCGATCTGTAAGTCGTGTTTACGCCATTCACCCGGAGACATATTAAAGGTTGCTTTAAACGCGCGGCTAAACGAAGACACCGAACTAAAACCACATTTACTAGCAATTTCCATTACGGACGAGCTGGTATCAAACATCAATTGATTGGCAGCATACTCCATGCGAGTACGTCGAATGTATTGATGTAACGATTCCCCAACCACACTTTTGAACGTGCGATGAAAGTGTTGCTCTGAATAAGCCGCAATTTCAGACAGTGCTTTTGCTGACAAAGGTCGGCTTATGTCTTGGTGGATATGGAACAGAACGTCATTGATTCTGGATATGTGTTGTCGTGACATCGTTCAAATAGCATAAATGGACATGTTTGTGAGCATAAACGGACACGCTTGTTTTTACAATTGCCGTGTAATATCAAGCAATAAATAAAAACGAAAAACAACGAGACACAACACATGGAAATCGCACAGTCATTACAACAGATTCAATCTTCATACATTCGAGAGATCCTCGCTGCCGCAAGCGATCCTAATGTCATCTCATTAGCCGGCGGTTTACCGGATGAGAAAACATTCCCTATCGATTTGATGAAGCCAACGCTAGAAAACCTAGCGAATATGCCTGAAGTTTTCCAATACGGCTCTACTGCAGGTTACAGTCCATTGCTTGAGCACCTAACGCAAAGCTACCAATTGCCTGAATCTCACACAGCCATGATATGTACGGGCTCTCAACAAGGCTTAGATTTGATTGCACGTGCATATGTTGACCCTAATGATGTCGTTGTGATGGAAGCGCCTAGCTACTTGGGTGCAATGCAAGTTTTTGGCTTAGTGCAAGCAAACATTGTGACTGTGTCTCAAACTGAATTTGGTCCTAATCTAGACAAACTAGAGACATGCTTTGCACAGCATTCACCTAAAATGTTTTATGCCGTACCTGATTTCCACAACCCTACTGGCGTATGTTGGACAACAGAGACTCGTCAAAAAGTGGCTGAGCTTTGTATTCAATACAACGTGGCATTCATTGAAGATGCGCCATACCGTGAGCTGCGTTTCACAGGTAAAGAACTACCAATGGTTTCTTCATTCTGCCCTGATAACTCTATCGTTCTTCGTTCATTCTCTAAAATAGCATCGCCAGGTTTACGCATTGGCGCCGTAACAGGTAAATGCAGCTACCTTGAACCACTGATCAAGGTGAAGCAAGGAGCGGATTTACACTCAAGTGTGCCAATGCAAGCGCTGCTCGTTGGTCTTCTGAAACATGAAGATTTCAACCTGCACATGGAAAACATTCGCACGCTGTACAAGTCTCGTTATGAAGTGCTGTTTTCAGAACTAGAGAAACAACTGCCCGCAGACTGCGTACTAAAAGCGGTTGATGGCGGGATGTTCATTTGGGTAGAAGTCCCTGAGTGTGACACTTTTAAACTGGCTAAAACTCTACTTTCAAATGGCGTGGCGGTTGTACCAAGCCCAGTGTTCTATCCAAAGGCTGACGAAGCAAAAGCTGCATTGCGTTTAAACTTCACCAACGCCAACCCAGAAGAATTAACCGAAGCGGTGAAACGCTTAGCGGAAGTACTGAACCAAGCGTAAGCGCTAATTAAGTAAGACTGACTCGATAGCAAAGCCCTGTTGTATTTTTACAGCAGGGCTTTTTGTTATACGCCGTCACTGCTTAGAACATTTAATCTTTCAAATTGGCAGGTATAGAGAAACTCTATTTACTGAGATGCTAAAAACCTCTGTGGTAAATAACCCTTCAATTAGTTGGTTTTTGTCTTACATTGCCTTAGCTATACTGCGGGCGATTTTAATAAGCCTAGTCAAAGGCAAACTCTCGCTCTGGATTTACGTTCCAGCTCGCAAAAGGAAAAACCATGTCTCAATATGTTGTATGTGCACTCTATAAGTTTGTAGCACTTAATGATTACACCGAAATCCGCCAACCACTGACCGATGTTTTAGAGTCAAACCATATCCGTGGCACACTATTGCTCGCAAGCGAAGGTATCAATGGTACGGTTGCAGGAAAGCGCGAGTCTATTGATGCTTTACTTAAATGGTTTAAGAACGATCCTCGTTTAGCCGATGTAGTTTACAAAGAATCGTTTAACGACGTTCAACCTTTCAACCGCACTAAAGTGAAGTTAAAGAAAGAGATCGTGACAATGGGCGTTGAAGGTATCGACCCTCTAAATGTTGTTGGCACTTACGTTAAACCGAACGAATGGAATGACTTAATTTCAGATCCTGAAGTACTTCTTGTTGATACGCGCAATGATTACGAAGTTGATATCGGTACATTCAAAAATGCCGTGAATCCAAACACTGAAACTTTCCGTGAATTCCCACAATATGTTGCCGATAACTTAGACCCAGCTAAGCATAAAAAAGTCGCGATGTTTTGTACCGGTGGTATCCGTTGCGAAAAATCGACTGCCTACATGAAAGAGCAAGGTTTTGATGAGGTTTACCACCTTGAAGGCGGCATTCTAAAGTACTTAGAAGAAGTGCCAGAAGAAGAAAGCATGTGGGAAGGTGATTGCTACGTCTTTGATGGCCGCGTTGCGGTTAACCATCAATTAGAGAAAAGTGGATACGATGTATGTAATGCTTGTCGCCTACCAATCACTGACGAAGACAAAGCGTCTGAACACTTTGAAAAAGGCGTAAGTTGTCCTAAGTGTGTTGATAAGCACAGTGATGAACAAAAAGCACGTTTCCGCGAGCGTGAGAAGCAAGTTCAACTGTCTAATGAACGTGGCGAAACCCACGTTGGTGGCGCAGCAGCGCAGCTTATTGAACAACGTAAGAAAGAAAAGCTAGCGTTAAAAGAACAGCAGAGATCTTCTAAGAAATGAGTACTAAGTTCTTATTACAAAGCTGCCGCTGAAGAAGTTTTTACTCGCTAAGCGACTACTCAGAAAGAAACAACCTAAAAGAGCCAGTGCAAGCAATCCTATTTATTAAATAGACTTCGCCTAACACTGGCTCTTTTTGTAAGTGCTGATTCTGTTTCAAGTATTTTTAGCGTTAAGCTAATTAGAAGCTTTTATTGCTTGAATCTTCCCACATCACTTCACATTCTTCTTTTACAGCAGACTCTAACAATTCAAGTAATGGAAAGGCTCGATTAGCAATATTCACAGGCACATCTGTATAGCTATCATCTTCATTTAAATCGTCTGCGTTCAGATCATCGTCGATGTCGTCATAGCCCGTCGATTGCTTACTTTCCTTTTCAAGGCGCTTTTCTGCTTCTATTGCCTCGCGTAAACGAGCAAGGGCATCAGGAATAGAAGACGCATCTAACGCCCCGGGAATATCGCCACTATGACCAAGTAATTTAATCAATTGCAGACCAACATCACCAAACATGGTGACATTAGAGTGCGACTTACAGCTAAACGTAATTAACATAATAAAGCCTTTAATAGTTCACTTACCCCGTTTAAAGGGCTGACTTTTGAGTAGTCGGTTGAATAATATCTAACTTATTAATTAGCGAAGGATATCCCCAGCCGTTTTCACCCGCGATGACTTCTTCCCCTGTCAAATATTCAAACAAAGTTGGAGCCAAGGCCCCGTTAGATTCAATATTCATTGGCACAGGTTTATCTCCTATAGGAGAGCCCCAAAACCCAAGAAAAGCATCTTTTTCTAAATAATCTTCACCCGCATGTCGCCCCGGTACTTTCGTGTTATAGCCGATACCTTCTTTAGGGAACAGATTGACGGTACCTGCACGATCTTCTAAATACACATCCACTAATTGGTTTAATGCATCAGGTCTTGGGGTTAACTGGGTAAGGTTCTTCCATTCTTGACGGTTACACCAAGTCTCTACTTTGTCTTTTTCTGCTCGATTTAAACACTTATCGACTAAAGCTGAATACTGCGCGAACGCAACACGAGTCGGCTGTGGAAGATATGGATTCAATTCTTGCACATTTAAGAGTCTCGGATGTTGATTCTCCATCACAGACTCGTAGAAAATCTTATCCCGATTTCGCGTGATAAGCTCATCAATTCGTTGAGTCTTTCTATTACCGATCACCCGCACCTGACAAAAGCTCGCATTACACTCTTGCTCTCTTACCACTAAGTAGTCGAGAGTTTCAGGTAAGCGCTGGAGCGTTTGGGCAATAATATCAATGGACTCACCAGCAGGTGCAGCAATAGGTTTCCACTGTGTCAGTTCAGAGTATAAAGGTTGACGCTTCCACCCTAGTTTAGAATTAAAGAAGTCCATCATAAAGTTACCACCAGCAGTAGAGGCGACGACTACATCGACCTCTTTCAAGCTTGGGAAGCTCAGAGCATTAGTGATCTTTGGTCCTTCACCTTCATCTGAAGATATCTTTTTGACCACAACTGGGTAATCCAACTCTTTCTGTAAATTACCTAAAACCTGCTTTTCAGGGTTGAGGGCATAAAAGACAGGCGTTAGGCCATGGTCACCAGCCATCCCCCACAAAGTTTGATCGTAAATTCCAGCGGTTTTATAGGTTTTTTCTATTTGAGTTAACCAATAATCTAGGCGGTTTAATTCTCCCGTTGGCATCAATATTTCATCGCTGAATGGACCGGTGAAATGGGCAAAATGATCAGGCCAAGGGTTATACACTAAGGTATAATCTGGCATGCCTTTACCATCTAGTTTTGAGTATGCGCTAATGGCTTGTTCAACCTGAACTTTCTTCGCCATTTTAGTAAACACATCAAATCCAGAAATAGATATATAAGACTGAATGTCTTCAATTAATGCGGCACGCTGTTGCTTTAAATCGACCTCAACTTCCGCACGTAACTGTAGTTCTTTTACGCATCGTTTTTCCCCATAGTCCCGTAAAGATTCGCCTAAACCAAGGTTAACTAAACCGTCATAAGTGGTGTGTGCATTCCAGTCATACTGACCATTACAGTTGAGTGTCTTCAAATAATCCAGGCGATCAAACATGGTTTGCACTTTTCGATCAGCCATTAAAATATCCAGCTGTAGGGCATCATTACCAAAGAAGTAGTACGCACGATCTTCTTCACGATCGACAAAATGGAAATTAGGGATTCCAGTCCCTCCTTCCCCTGAAACTTTCGCTCCTGTTTTTATAATAGGCAGGTTTCGCACACTAATAGTTGGAGTAGAAGACACGCCCACACGGCTTATGCTCGGTTTATTTTCGCGATATAAGCGCTTAAAGAGTGGAAGGTAATGGGGGTCTTTATAGACTTGCTCAGACAGCACTTCCATAAAGCGAACTTGCTGTTCATGTTTTGGCTCTATCACTGGTTCAAGAGTCGGTTTGTAAGACGCTCTTTGTTGGTGCTTTTGGTAAGCTTGGTGCATAAATGGAGAAGTCGGATCAACAAGCCCTTCGATTAAACCTTGTTGCAAACCATCTACGGTCACTTGAACAGCAAAGCGGCGGTTTTGCTGTGAGTGAAGAAATTGCACTAGGCTATTCGGGCTATCGTCAAATACCTGCTGCATCCAATCATTCAACGCAACTGCGCGTTCTTCTTTAAAGACAAATTGGCGGTAAGCTTTCAGTAGGTTAAGACGAACAAAGTCGATCAGTGTAATCGTCAATGCTTGAGCTTTGTTATTCGGCTTGGATAAGTTTTCAGGTTTGCCATCTTCCGCAATCGCCAGCAATGCCCACTTCATCTCACCATCATCCATGCCAAAAGCGGCTTTATTGATCAAATCAACAACAATAGGTTGAACGGTGTTAATAATGGCAAGATCTTCACCTGAATCAGTTAAATAAGTATAGCTCTCGGGTAATTGTTCCATGTCTTGCCATACACCAAGATCAAACAACGCATCGTAAATCACCACCATATTAGCAATGAACTTGTCATCGACTTGAATACCCTCGTGGTGCCCTGTCGGCTCTGTGGTTTTGATTGGTTCGTCAGCATGTTTCTCTGCACCATTTTTAACAGAAGCATGCCCTTTATGAGCGTCGCTATCACTTACAGAAAACAAGCTATGCTCAAACCCTTTCAGCACTTGTTCATCATAAATTGTAGAAAGATATTGCTTAAACTCATCTTCACTGCTTAAACCAGAATATCGGTCATAATAGGTATATAAGAAGTATCCCAAAGGAACGGAATAAGTAGGGTTAGAAAGCTGAGCAATCACCTTTGCTTTAAGCTTTACTTCTAGCGGTAGAGTTAAAATGTAGGTGTCTAACGTCACACCAGCAATAGTAAATAAAGCAGCGTCTCTTGTTAAAGTAGTCGAATAACTTAATGTTGAAAGAACCTGATTTTTTAAGACTTCTGATGAACTGAATATCCCCCCAACAACAGGAGTGGTAGAAATATCGGCAGAAGTAGGCAATGACAGTAATGATGCACCTAACATTGGGAAAATGGTGCTTTTACGTATTTTTGATGGCAAAAGCCTCAATTTACGCTTAGATTCTTTTTTCATAATCACGCTCTAATCTATAAACTGATGTTATTGTTTCAGGTTATTGTTATTAGTCAATAAAATGCCACCATGCCAATAACCATATAAAATGTAAGTAAATGAGAATTCGTCACAAAACCGACTGTTACTCATTAATATGAATATAAGCCTGACATTCTTTATATGAAACTTAGAGATCAATCACACCAGATGAGTGTGATATCCATCCAAAATCATATATTTCACCTAAGCTTAACCTGCAACTGAATATTTACATGCTAGGGAAAAGTATGACAAACCTTGTAGGGAGACACTTAGAGGAAATGGCGGATATCCGCTCGACTCGAAAACAGAAAATAGTTTACTTGTGCTCTCTGGCATCCTCCATTTTGTTCTTTTTTTATGCTTGGACGTATCTACAAGCCGATCAACTGATCTTAGCTGGTATAGATTTTACTTTCGCAATTGTCGCGCTCTTAAATGCAGTGTATGTCAAACAAGCTCGACACCCTCGATACTCAGACTTAATTTTAAGTTGGGTGTTATTAGTCCAAGGTACGATTCTTTTACTGTATAGCGAAGCCATCCCAGATAGAACGCTTTGGCTATATCCTATCCTTGCTACTGTCATTTTCATTAATGATTTTAAAATTGGATTACTACTGAGCATGTCATTTTGTGTGTTCATTAGCGGGTTACTGGTTTTCTCTAACTCCGCCTTTACCCTACCTATTGACTCTACGCATCGCTTAACCTTAAGCCTATTCACTATGAGCGTTGTATGCCACACATCCTCTTATTACTACAATAAAGTCGTCAGCTATATTCAATGCTTATATCAAGAAGGAATTGAAGATCTCGCGTACATGGATCAATTAACGGGTCTTGCAAATCGTTGGAGCTTTGAAAACTGGGCATCAGAGAAACTCAGAACCGTTGATACTAAGCGCTCTGTCACTGCATTGGTTTTCTTAGATATTGATAACTTTAAATCAATCAATGATAACTACGGGCATGATGTGGGAGACAGGGTGTTACAACACTTTGCGAAGCGATTAAGTAATAACATTCGTACTAAAGACAGAAAGACAGAAAAGCATGACTACTCCATTGCTAGGTTCGCCGGTGATGAATTTGTTTTGATGCTTTATGACGTTCGTTCAATAGATGATTTAGACAGTATTCTTGGAAGGATTTGTCGATTATTTGAAAACGGTTACCAAAACCAAGAACGCTTAAATGAGCTCACCTTGAGCGTGGGGGTTGCCTTGTACCCACAAGATGCAACGGAATTACCAGAATTGACTCGGTGTGCAGACAAAGCGATGTACCACGCTAAACATTCTGGGAAAAATCGTTTCGCTTATTACCACAATAATCCTTCCTCAACCAAGATTGAAACCTGCCCAGATATGTTTGCTCCCTTAATGGAAGGCAGCAATGTTACCCCGCTTAAAAAACGGAAAGAATAATGGTTCTGCTCGCTATTGTTACCAATTAGCATCGTAGTGAATTAGCTTGTCACTATGAATCTGCTTGTCACTATTTATCTACCTATTGCGATGAACAAGCACTAGTTAGTCATGTACATTGCCCATAAGCTGATCAAACCGATCATAATTATCCATATGACTTGTCTAACTTTATTAGGCTTTGACGATTTCGTTTTGACAACTGGTTTAAATGCTGCCCTTTTCGCTGATTGGATAAACCGATCTTCGATAAGCTGTTTCTTATCGCGTCGATGTACCGCTTCATTGGCAACTTCAGTAAACCTCTGTCTTTGTTCTGTGGTGAAATCGTCCTCGAAACCAATTCTACCGTGCCTATCTTGATGTTTAGGTTGTACAGCCAAAATTGCCTCCTTACTGAAATAACCATGACTTAATTATAGTCAGTTTTTCATAATTCATGATCATTCAAAATTTTCGAATATGTCACTCAATGTTATACGGTCTTCTTTGCACATCGGATTACTTACACTGTGTTCATTCCAATTTAAAAGGACGCCAACATGACTAACATTAGATATGTTCAACAAGTTATCAATGCACATGCCACTTCAGATGGTGACGGTGTAAAAATAAGTCGGGTTGCTGGTTTCAATAATGCAAAATTCTCGCCATTTTTGATGATCGACGAATTAAAGTCGGACGAGAGTAAAGATTATGTCGGTGGATTTCCCCCTCACCCGCATCGAGGTATAGAAACATTAACCTATATGATGAAGGGACATTTTCAACATAAAGACCATATGGGTAACACGGGAGAGCTAAGGAGTGGTGGAGCTCAATGGATGGCTGCAGGTCGAGGGGTTATCCATAGTGAAATGCCAGTAATGGAAGAAGGTTCATTACACGGTTTCCAAGTTTGGATAAATCAGCCTGCAAAAGACAAAATGACGCCTGCACGCTACCACGATTTTCAACCAGAAACTATCAATGAACATAGTGCTTCAGACCTAGGTTTGCTAAGAGTAATTGCAGGTAAAATTCAGCTAAAAGACCAAGCAATTCAAGGGCCTTTAAGTACGACAGGGGTTCCTTTAACCGTTGCAGATTGGAAGCCCAAAACAGGTGGAAAAATATCATATGCACCACCGGTTACTCACAATGTGATGGTCTATGTATACCAAGGTGAGCTAACAATTAATGGCAAAGTGATTCATCAAGGTCAACTTGCTTTAATGCCACCACAAAGCACAGAGGCCGAGTGGGTCCAAATGCAAGCGGAGACAGATTCTGGCGCCCTATTATTAAGTGGTGAACCAATAGACGAGCCGGTTGTTCACTACGGACCTTTTGTTATGAATAGCATGCAAGAAATTGAGCAAACTATTCAGGACTACAACAATGGACTGTTTGAAACTTATTAATTTCATATTTTGATTGTCAATTTGAGAATCATTTTAGATTTGTAGGAAACAATCTACTTACGTGTAAATCGGGTTTTGCTCTTAATATCTTTCGCCAGGGGTTACAAGTTTATTTATAACTAGTTTGATTATATGCGGCTAAATTAAAACGAGCTTAATAGTGACCAACTGAGTGTAAGACTAAGATGTGATGGCTAGGCTGCGCAAAATGGATAGGACGTATCTTAGAAATGAAAACACTTATTTTATTGCCTTTTAATAAGTGAATACTTGAATTCAACACAAATTAGCCACGCTTTGTATAAAAATAAAGCGTGGCCTTTTTTATTCACTGCTTTAGATGAAGCCACTTAAATTGTTTAAGGTAACGATCTAAGAGAAGTCAGCCTGCATCAAGGACAAACAGAATTATAAGTACTCACACAAGTATGCCGTTGCTTCTGTCACTTTAACTTCAAATGAAGAGTCGCCCACAACATCAAATGCAGAGCCATCACGGTATGTTGTCCAATCAGAGTCACCCACTCGTTTAATCGTTAGTGAGCCTTTTACTACCGTCATTTTTTCAGGGGCAGCAGTACCAAAGGTATACTCGCCAACCGCCATAACACCCACACTGATCTCAGCGTCATTTTGTGAAAAACCAAGAGACTTAACGCCGCCATCAAAATATGTATTTTCTTTAATCATGTTACTTCCTTGTGGACTGTTAACGGTCTATCGACCAAATAAATGCAACAAACTTTGTAACCAATTCCCTTAAATCACACAAGCATTAAATACTCAGTGTTGAATTATTTTTATGGCTTAGAAAAATTAAGGTCAATGCACCTTCATCTCTATAGCCCTACACTTAGAGTGGGAAATACATAACTTAGTGGTCAAATAGGACAGCAAATAAGAGCCTTTCAAACTAAAATTTGGAATAGAGGTTGGCTTAAGACATAGTGCATCGCAAACTTATTTTGCAAATAAACACTTTAATCAATAAGATCAACAGTCAGATCAAGCGATGGCTAGGCTTTTATGGCAAATAAGAAAAAATCAAATCATGCACGAAACATGCTGATAGCTCGCGTGATCTTTGGCGGTTTAGCACTATCTTCTATTGCTTGGTTTGGTCTGTCTTCGTACCAATCGCATTTGGAATTTACCGACCCTAGCAATGTATATGGAAGCTGGGTTGAAGTGGGCTCCCCTCCCT
Source organism: Vibrio kagoshimensis (assembly GCF_050337535.1). Lineage (NCBI taxonomy): Bacteria > Pseudomonadati > Pseudomonadota > Gammaproteobacteria > Vibrionales > Vibrionaceae > Vibrio > Vibrio kagoshimensis. Next base: position 6,677 of record NZ_JAKJSZ010000016.1, on the reverse strand, counting down.
ATAAAACCGATAAACTTTCGCTATCTGAAAAAGGCGTTGTTCGTAACCATCGCTTAATTAGTACAAGCTTTGAGTTTGATGGCTCTAATGTTTTCATCACAACTGGTAGCGGTGTTTCCATCTATAAAATGAGTGGTAATATTCGTTCACCACAGTTGAAACGTATTTCCCCAGCCATTCCTCCACAAACACTGGTCAAAGAAGGCTTCGAGCATACTGTGACCTCGGTCAGTGGCGGTGCCTCTCAAAGACGAGCTTCATTGTCTGAACACTTCAATCGCTAGCAAATCCTCTATCCTCTATCCTCTATCCTCTATCCTCTATCCTCTATCCTCTATCCTCTATCCTCTATCCTCTATCCTCTAGTAAATGTTAGTCATGAAAAAACTATCCGCTACATTCCTCGCATTTTCCTTTAGCTTATTTCATTTACACCCACTTATAAGACTTTTATTAGAACGATATTAAATTTATAAAACCTTGGCTCAATCCCTCACTCAAGATGTAACAAATTGATAACGACAAGTAATTTATCGACTCTCTATCGAAAAGCGATTTATTTTCCGTTCTGAATTTAAAACTCTTTTGAATACTAAGTGGGATGCTCAATTTCGTTGTAGAGAAAAGAGCAGCTTATGAAACTGGCTTTGGTTTCATAACATTCAAGGAATGAGAGATATACTATGATTCGTTTTAACATGTGTGCGGCTAGCATCGCACTGGCGCTTTCAGGGGCGGCACAAGCTGCACCAAGTGCACCAAGCATCGACATGTATGGTTCAAACAACCTTCAATTTTCTAAAATTGAATTGGCTATGGAAACTACGTCTGGCTATAACCAAATGGTTAAGTACCACGACAAAGCTAAAGTGGCAGTAAAGTTCAACCAATGGAGTGGTACATCCGGTGACACTTACAACATCTATTTCGATGGCGTAAAAGTCGCAACGGGGCCAATAACCGGTAGCCAGACCACAGCCACTTTCGAGTATGGTCAAGGTGGCTTATACGAAATGAAAATTGAGGCATGTGATGCTACGGGTTGTAGTATCAGTGCACCAGCTCAGATCACGATCGCCGATACGGATGGCTCTCACCTTCCTCCTCTCACAATGAACATCGATCCAAACAACAAGACTTACAATACAGACCCAAATACAGTCGTAGGTACTTACTTTGTTGAATGGGGTATTTACGGTCGTGATTACACGGTTGATAACCTTCCTGCGGATAACTTAACCCACATCCTTTACGGCTTTATCCCAATTTGTGGTCCAAACGAATCTGTTAAATCAGTGGGTGGTAACAGTTACAATGCTCTCATGACTGCATGTAAAGGCGTGAATGACTACGAAGTCGTTATCCATGACCCTTGGGCGGCATTCCAAAAAAGTTTCCCACAAGCAGGGCATGAATACAGCTCTCCTATCAAGGGTAACTACGCGATGATGATGGCGCTTAAACAGCGTAATCCTGATCTAAAAATCATTCCATCAATCGGTGGTTGGACACTTTCAGACCCATTCTTCGATTTCACAACAAAAGAAAACCGAGATACGTTTGTCGCTTCTGTTAAGAAATTCCTGAACACTTGGAAATTCTATGACGGTGTTGATATTGACTGGGAATTCCCTGGTGGTGGCGGTGAAAACGCGAACCTTGGCGATACAGTGAATGATGGACCGGCTTACATTGCGTTAATGCAAGAACTTCGCGCAATGCTTGATGAGCTAGAAGCAACCAATGGTCGTACTTACGAACTGACTTCAGCAATTGGTGTTGGTCACGATAAAATTGAAGACGTGAACTACGGCGAAGCTATCCAGCACATGGATTACATCTTCGCTATGACTTACGATTTTTACGGCGGTTGGAATAACGTACTTGGTCACCAGACAGCTCTGAACTGTGGTAACTTCATGCGCCCAGGTCAATGTGATGGCTCTGGTACGGATGAAAATGGCGAGCAGTTTAAAGGCCCTGCTTATACAACTGACAACGGCATTCAACTGCTACTCGCTCAAGGTGTTCCAGCGAATAAACTGGTTGTTGGTACCGCAATGTACGGTCGTGGTTGGGAAGGTGTGATGCCTTCCTCGCTGACAGATCCTACCGACCCAATGACAGGTGTGGGTAACGGCAAACTGAAAGGCAGTACTGCACAGGGCGTTTGGGAAGACGGCGTTATTGATTACAAAGGCATTAAAGCACATATGCTTGGTGCAAATAACCAAGGCATTAATGGCTTTGAATATGGCTATGACGAAATGGCAGAAGCGCCATACGTTTGGAACCGTACTTCAGGTAAGTTGATTACGTTTGATGATGACCGTTCAGTAAAAGCGAAAGGTGCTTACGTTCGCAGCTTAGGTTTAGCAGGTCTATTCTCATGGGAAATCGATGCGGATAACGGCGATATCTTAAATGCAATGCACGAAGGTTTAGCTGGCGGCACTACAGACCCTGTAAACCGTAAACCAACAGCTGCTGCAGGCGCAGACCAATCGGTTACTGGCCCTGTTTCTGTCTCTTTAGATGGCAGCACTTCTAAAGACAGCGACGGCACTATTGCTAGCTATGCATGGGCTCAAGTAGGCGGTACAGCTGTCACTCTTGCAAATGCAAGCAGCGCAGTAGCAAGCTTTGATGTGGCTGAAGTAGCGCAACAAGAAACACTGACGTTTACACTAACAGTGACGGATAACGAAGGTGCTTCGGCAACGGACACAGTTGTTGTGACAGTAAAAGCTAAAGACACGGGTCCTGTAAATACGGCTCCTGTAGCGGCTGTATCAGCTCCTTCTCAAGTTAACGCTGGAGATGTGGTAGTGGTTGATGCATCAGGTTCAAGTGATGCAGACCAAGATGCACTGACTTATTCTTGGGATGTACCAGCTGGTCTTAATGCAACAGTTCAAGGCGCTTCAGTAAGTTTTGTAGCGAGTGAATATACGCAAGACACTGTTCTAAACTTCACAGTAACGGTAAGCGATGGCGTTGCAAACTCTGCCGCTTCTGCTTCTGTTAAAGTACTTAAGAAAGTGATTGATGGTGGCACATGTACAAATGCATGGGATTCTGGCGCTATCTACACTGGCGGTGATCAAGTCACTAAAGGCGGTACTATTTGGGAAGCTAAATGGTGGACAACAGGTGAAGATCCAACAACCACTGGTAAGTGGGGCGTTTGGAAAGAAATTGGTCCTTGTTAATCGTTCACTACTAAAAATGAGTGGTTAACCTAATCGTTAATCATTCACTAACAGGTTTACGAGGATCTTATTGAAGTGAGTGACTCGTAAAAATCTGGCATAAAAAAGGTCAAGTAAGCTTAACAACCGTTAATCTTCTTGACCTTTTTTCTCAACTCAACTCAACTCAAAGCCAGTTAGCCATGTGTTTTTAACAATGACTCTTCTATTTTGTTAATGGTACGTCTTATACCTTTTCTAAGAAGAATCTTTGAGTTAAGCGGCTTGTTTTGATTTAGCTTGTTCTAAGTGTTCTTTTATACTCAATGCAACTGACTTAGCGAAAGGCACGGCTACCGCATTACCAATCATTTTATAACCTGCCGCCACATTCTTATAAACAAACTCAAACTCGTCAGGGAAGCCTTGAATTCGTGCACATTCGCGCACACTTAAGCGTCGGTACTCGTGACCTTCAACAAATTTAAATTTATCGGTTTCAACCTTTTCCATTTTCGGTGCGCTTGGGTGAATCGGTGCATGTCGCCCACCAGCCTGAATAGTAAATGAAGGCTCATCCCAAGTTCTTACTCTGTTTCTCGACATAAACATCGTTGAGAACCCGCCAATCATATATTCATGGTTTAAAAACTTAACGTCAGGGTTTGGTCTTTGTTTATCAAGTGCAGGTACAGCCGTTCCGTCCAGATCCTTCAAAATATGCTTTAACGCTTTACGATCTTCTTTTTCAATCGGTTCTGGAAACGTATAATCAATTTCGAGATCACTTCGAAAACCAACAAAGATAACGCGCTTACGGTCTTGAGCAGCGCCGTGATCGACCGCATTCATCATTTGGTAGAAAAGGTCATAGCCGGCTTCTTTAAACATTTTCTTGATGTTATCCAAAGCATCCGCATGGCGAGAATGCTGCATTCCACTCACATTTTCTGCTAAGAAGAATTTCGGTTTTTTTGCTTCAAGAATACGAATAAAGTCAAAGAACAGTTGCCCACGCTTATCTTCGATACCACGCTGTGCACCCGCTTCACTCCAGCTTTGGCAGGGTGGACCACCAATAATGCCGTCACACTCAGGGACTTCATCCGCTTCGATAGCAGTGATACTTCGCTGATCTAAAGTAGTATGTGGGTGGTTCTTTTTGTATGTAGCCCAGATATCCTTATCGTATTCGTTCGCCCAAACCACATTGAAGCCTGCTTGTTCGAAACCTAGATCTAGCCCGCCAGCGCCAGCAAAAAATGAAACAATTCTATCTGTCATAACTTTAAACTTACCCTTAAATTTGGCGCCGATTATAGCAAAGAGCTGTACATAAGGTCAGTGCTTTTTTTCGTTAAGTAAACCAGTCAGTTAGTTCAATGATTCTCAAATGCGGTGACTGTTGTCGGTAAGCGAGCAAGGGTTAGAAAATGGTTTGAAAGTTTTTGGGCTAATTTAGGTTGGTTTAATCCTATGTAATAGGCGTTAACCTCTGAAAACGTACCTTGATAAGAGGCATTAGGCATCTTTGAAAATTGGCTTATCGATACATCTTTATAGATAAACTGAGTATCGGTAAAGTTTCCAGTCGATATGACGACATGATCGTCAATCACAATAAACTTCAAATGAATCGAATTATTAAAGTAACATTTTGCCTGAGGGATATTTTTCAACTTATCGATGTACAGACGGAAGCTTGAAGAATTTTGTGGGGTTCGAGGCTTTACTTTTCTTCCATCAATCTCAACCGTTTTAGATCTCTCATCATACGTTTTATCTGTGTAGGTTTGAGATAATACTGAAACTTCCACTTTTGCTTTCTCTTTGTCCGGCAGCAACGCACAATTACTTACATGCTGGCCACAAATCATCACTCTTCTTTGAGCTTTCGAGATTAATGTTGACAATTTAGCTTCAACTTTCGAGTTGGAGTGATGTAAGAAACTGCCTGTAAAATACACATTTTCTACTACGTGTTTAGACGTGATCTTATGTCTATCCTCTTTAAAATTTAAGGAATGACTTGAGTTATTTCTCTCTACATTGAGTGAGAGTAGCTCATTACTATTTCTTTTTAACTGCCGATAAAACTCAGCCGCTTTTTTATCAGATTCTTGAGAGTTTTGCAGAACTATACACATCTCTTCTTTGCGTAAATCTCGCACCGCTAAGTTAGATGAAGTAATGACGGTAAAGCTACTGCCATCTTTCATTTTTATGTAAAGGTTTTTGATATGTAGGCTATACGGCGCAGTACCTCGAGAAAACGGTTTGACCGATTTAGAACGCAAATAAATATGGTCATAAATGAATAGATTCATTGTATCGGAATGCTTCAAGTAGCCATATACTCGCTCTGCGATGTCTTTCTTACTGCTTTTATTAACACCGCTTTTCGTATTATTCAGGATCGAATGATTAAAGTAGCTTGGGAAAAGACCATTCTTTGCCACTGTACCGTCATAGCCTTCCAGTGGTATCGAGTAGATATTTATTTCAATTCCTAGCTCAGCCAACTGCCTAAGCTGGTCAACTAAAGCCAAGTTATTACATAAATAAAGGCTTAGATTGACCACCAGTAGCTTTGCTTGATTAGCACTCAGAAAATCAATAATACGATTAACAATAACGGGACTTCCACCCTCAGCATAAAACTTGAAGTCTTGCAGCCCTCCATTCTGATGGGGGCCATCAAATGTAAGGTCGATAACATTATCCATTTCTATTCCAATTTAGCGCCATGTCAAAAAAGTTTTTAAATGCCGCTCATGATTGATACGCATCCCATGGGATTAATGTTAATCATGCTGAAATAAATTAAAAATGACCCAAGTCGTATGAATTGTGAGATAGCTACCAAGAATCTAAGCCTAAAACACAATATTGCTCTGATAACCATCGAGCTTTAAAAGGTGATATCCATTTTTGAATAGAAACTCCCACCTTATAAATGGTAATACCCGCTGAAGCCTGCGCATAAGAAAGCTTCACTTATTTACCTGCGCAATATGTGCGCACATTTTAACCACTTAAGACCTCATTAAAGCTTGTTTCTATACAAGTTACACGTTCTTGGTTATCATCTACGGCTGTCTTATTTGGGTCTTAAAGCGTTATGGAAACTATTATCACAACAATCTGCCTGGTATCTGCAGTTGCTACTATTGCATTAATTCTTTTGCAAAAAGGCAAAGGCGCAAACATGGGGACAGCCTTCAATACAGGCACGCCAAGCGCAGCTTCTAATTCTTCAGAATCTGATACCCGTTTGAATAAGCTTACAACGGCTTCTGCTGTTCTATTCTTTGGTTGCAGCATCGTACTGACTAACATCTCTATGAGCTCACCAACGATTCAAGAAGAAAGCCCAGCTTCAGTTCAAGCTCCTGTAGAGCGTTCAGAGTTCGACATTCCTCAATAACATTGATTTGCCGAGATGGTGAAATTGGTAGACACGCTAGCATGAGGTGCTAGTGCCTT